>NZ_JBICLK010000088.1:0-340 GCF_043105275.1 Pseudomonas sp. TYF_14 | reverse complement strand
ACGACCGTGGCCGTCTTGATGGAGTGCGGTCCAGGTGCGCAAGCCTGGGCCAGGCTGCTGCAGGCCAAAGGTAATCCGGTTCGCATCCTGCCGGCGCAACGTGTCGCCGAACATCGCAGCGGTGCAAAGAACGATCGTAACGACTGCTATGCCATTTTGCGTGCCGGTCGCGATACGAGCATCGCTTCGATACCGATCAAGAGCACCACAGCACTGGCTATTCAAGCGCTGCACCGTATCCGGCGCGGTAACATCAAGCGACATACCGCGCTGGGTAATCAGATCCGTGGTTTGCTACTTGAGCATGGCGTATCCATGCCCCAGGGCGATGCCGCGATCA
>NZ_JBICLK010000087.1:0-188439 GCF_043105275.1 Pseudomonas sp. TYF_14 | reverse complement strand
GGGTCGTACTGGTAACGGCGGTGGATCGGGTTGTAGGCGTGCTCGACCAGCAACGAGGTATTGATGCCGGTGTTGTGCACCTGCGAAAGCTTGTCGGCCGGCAAGGTCGAGGCAAACTGCCAGGCCTTGCGCCCCATGGCGTCATAACCGAAGCAACTGGTGAGCTTGCCCTGGGTGCGGTACACCTCACGGTGCAGGTCATCGCGCTCCATGTCACTGATGACCTGGCCGTCCAGGTTCAACTGGTGCAGGTGCCCACTGCCGTAGTACAGGTGGTTGACCTTGCGGCCATCCGGCAGGGTCAGCGTGGTTAGGTTGCTGAGTGGGTCGTACTCGTAGGCTAGCGTCCCATCGGGGGTGATTTCTTGGGTCAGCCGGCCGAGCAGATCGTAGGTGTACTCAAGCTTTTCTTCCGTGATCCCAAGCTGCTTGCCGATCTCGGTTGGTTGCCGCTCGATGCTCAGCAAGCGGTCACCGTCGTCGTATGCGAATGTCTGGCTCGCATCACGATTGATCTTGGCGACCAAGCGGCCAATGGCATCACGCTCGAACAGCGTATGGCGCTCTGGCCGTTCGGCATTGTCGCCATAGCCAATCTCATCCAGTCGTGTGAGATGGCCACCGACGTTGTAGCTGAAACGTCGGGTCAGGTTATCTACCCGCACTTCTTCGCTCAGCCGGTCCGAAGCGTCGTAGGCAAAGCTGTACGTGGCGTTGTTCTCGTTGACCAGCGCGGTCAGGCGCATGGCCTTGTCGTACTCGTACCGAACCCGCTGGCCCTTGGCATCCTGGCGGCTGCTCGGCAGGCCGCGGGCCGTGCGCATCAGGCGGGTGGTCTGGCCCTTGCCGTCGGTGTGGCTGAGCACCTGCCCGTAGACGTTGTAGGTGAAGCTTTCCGTGGTGCCGTCCGGGTGGCTGATGCGCAGCACTTCACCGTCGGGCTTGCGCGCCAGTGTGGTGGTCTGGTTCAGCGCGTCTGTTACCGCGACCAGGTGCTGGCGTTCGTCATAGCGGTAGTACGTACTCTTGCCCGAGCAGTCCTGGTAGCGCTCGACCTGGGCCAGGGTGTTCCACCACAGGTACTTGGACTTGTAGGTCGCATCGATGATGGTGTGCGGCAGGCCGTCATCGCTGTTCAGGTACTCGGTCATCTGGCCGAGGGCATCGAATTCGGCGAGCAGGTTGCCCTTGTCGTCGTAGCGCGCTCGCCAGGTGCTGCCATCCGGGTAGCTGACCTGGGTCACCAGCGTGGTCAGGTGGTGATATTCGTAAGTGGTCCTGCGGCCCAGCGGGTCGGTCTCTTCGAGCAGGCGGGAGAATTCGTCGTACTTGAATTGCAGGCGGTTACCGTCCGGCAAGGTCAGGCCAACCATATTGCCGTGTTCGTCAAGCTCGATGGCGTAACGCTCGCCGCCATAGTCGCGGCTGGCGACCACACGGTGGTCGGCGTTGTACTGCACTTCCAGCTCGCGGCCGAGCACGTCGGTGGCCCAGCTGGTGCGGCTATCGAGGTCGTAGCGGAAGTGGTAGTGCTCGCCGTCGCTGGTCCAGTGTTCGACCACGCGCGGCCTGTCGCCCAGGGTTTGCCAACGGTAGTGGCAGCCCAGCCCCAGCGCGTTGCTGTGGGTCACCATCAGGCCGTCGGCGTAGCTGAAGCTGCGCACGGTGTCGCCGTTGCGGTTGATCACCGCGCTCAGCTGGCCGTGTTCGTCGTAGCGGTATTGGGTAAGCGTTTCCACCGCTTCGTTGTTCACCACGCGCTTGATGTCGGTCAGGCGACCCAGCGGGTTATCGTAGTGCAGGTGCACGCGGGTGCCGCCGGTGGCGCTGATGTCGGTCAGTGTGCCGTCGGGCGTGCGGGTGAAGTGCAGGAAGTGGCCGAGGACGTTCTCGATACGCTGCAGCGGCACTTCGGTGTTGGTGTCTGGCACTTCGCCAAAGTAGAAGAACAGGTTGTCGAGGGTCTGCAGAATGTAGTGGCCGCCCTCGGTGCACACCAGGTACACCTGCTCGTGCGGGTTGTAGATGCGCTGCCCCGGTTGCAGGGTCACGAACGGGACTTCGCGGCCCTGGTTGTCGGTGAGGTAGATGAATGCCCCCTGGCGGCGCAGGCTCTGCTCCCAGGGCAGCACCCAGCCGCGGCCGAGTACGCTGTCGACCGTCAGGTCGCTGGCGTAGAAGCGCGACCACTCGATCGGCATCAGGCCCGGCAGGCTGAAGTCGATTTCATCGGGGATGAGCTTGCGGCCCGTCGTGAGGTCGACCGGGTTGCCGACCAGGCCGCCGATAGCCTTGCGGGCCACGGGCTCGACTACGTAACGGCTGGCCACCTCACCGGCGACGAAGCCGGCCGTGAACTTCAGGGCGCAAGGCATGACGGCTTTCATGCCGGCCTGGGTACCCGCCTTGATCAGCTGGGCGATACCACCTGCGGCACCGGCGATGGCCATCAGCACATCCACGGTGGTGCGCAGCCACTCCGGGACTTCATCGTCCACGGGCAGGTAACGGTAGGTGCCGCCGCCGATGATGACGTTGTCCGAACCACCGGAAATGGTGGCGCCGCAGGTCAGCTTGTCGCCCTTGCGCGCGGCGGCGACGCTGTTGATGAAGACGTTGGTCGAGCCTTCGGCAATCTGCACCGGCCCTGGGTGCTTGTCGCAGGCACCGATGCTTTTTTCGACGCGGGCGGCCTTGCGGCTGTTGATGAACACGTTGGGTGAGGCAGTGGTTATCGTCCCTGAGGGGGACGAGAACATACTGCCTATCGCCTCTCCGGCGGCGGTCAGCAAGCTGCCCCCGATGCCGGCTGCGAGGCCGGCCAGCAAGGCCACGCCGAACCCGCAGGTGAACGTGGCGATGGCCACCGTGGCCACCAGCGCAATGCCCAGGGCGGCCCCGATCAGGAAGCCCCCCAGCGCGCTGGTGTGCGATATCTCGTCGCCGAACCTGGCCGCTTCGAACATGAGGGGTTACTCCTGTTCGCCGGACTCGGCGCCGGTTTCGGACGGGGCACGCGGGGTGAAGCTGGCCAACAGGTTGTCCCAGTCCTGGTTCTGCTGGGCACTGAAGTCGGCCTGTGCAGTGGTGGAGAAGATCAGGGCACGCCCGGGGCTGATGATGAAGGCGGCCTGGCGCTGGTACAGCGGGCGGCCCTGGTTCATGTAATAGGCGTCGATCTGGATGCCGGCAATGGGTGCGGTAACCGAGAGCGTGACGGCCTTGTTGCCCATGCGGGTGTAGCCGCGCAGCTTGGAGGTGAGCAGCTTGACCTGGCGATCGACATAGGCCTGCAGCGCTTCGTCCGGCAGCAAGGTGTCACGCGAGATGGTGATGCTCAAGGGTGCTGGAACACTGGCACCCAAGACGAACATGTTGACCGTGCGGTCCTCGAAACCTGCCGGCAGCGCAATGCCGCCTTCCTGTAATTCGTAATCCATGCGATGAAAATTCCTGATAGCAAAAAAATCGGGGTCAGCCCTGCGCGAAGCCATCGAGCATGCGGTCGAACTCGGCCAGCCACTGGCTCAGGCCGGGCTTGCTGGGGTCGATCACGCTGGAGATATCCAGCCATTGCAGCGAATCGCTGCCGGCGACGGGCACCAGTGCGCCGACCAGGCGACCGTGCCGAGGCTCGTGGCCGGCATTGAAGTGAAAGTCCACGACCTTGGCCGGGTTCCCAGCCAGGAGGCAGTCACGTTGGCGAATCACGCGCAGTTGCGGGTTCAATTCGCGCAAAGCCTCGACTGCGCGCTGGAACAGTTGCTCCAGCGGCTGCCTGGCGCGTACATCACGGCGGCGGATGCTGAGGCTGACCGGCTCGCCTTCATGCTCGAGGGTGGTCTGGATGTCGCGAAAACGAAAGCCGTGCGGAAACTGCAAGGAGAACCCTGCGAAGGTGAAAGCGCTGGCGACATCCTGCAACACGGCTGGCAGCGGTTCCGGCTCGGGCACAGGCTCGGGCACATGAGCAGCTTGCGCCAGACTGGCCAGCCGCGCAGACTCCTCTTGCGCTTCGCGCCTGGCAGAGATGCGGTCGTAGATCGAGGGCTTGTACATGAACCTTGCCTCAGTCGTTGATCCGCACTGCGGCGCCAGTGATCTGGGTGGTGTCGGTACTGGTAGTCACGATGACCTTGCCTTTGATCTCGATGCCTTCCGGGGTCAGCGTGATGCTGCTGTCGCCCACCTGCAGGATGATGTGCTGCTTGGCGGCCACCTGGATGAACTGGTTGTCGACCTGCAGGGTGTAGGAACCTTCGGTCACCTGCACCACAGTGTCTTTCTTGACCGTTTCGGTGTGCGTACCACCAACAGTAATCGAGCGGTTATTCCCCACATCATGGGTCTCATCCAGCTCGATCTCGGTATCCATGTTGCGCTCGGCATGCATGATGATCTGCTCGGCGCCGGCCTTGTCCTCGAAGCGGAAGAAGTTGGCGGTACCGCCGTCGCCCTTCATCGACCGCGTCAGGAACCCACTCTGGGTCTTGTTCGCCGGCAGTGACCATGGCGGGGTGTTGGTGCTGTTGTACAGGCTGCCCATGATCAGCGGCCGGTCCGGGTTGCCGTCCAGGAACACCACCACCACTTCGTCGCCTACGCGCGGAATCTGGATGCTACCGAAGCCACCGCTGGCACCGGATTGGGCGACACGTACCCAGCACGAGCTGTGGTCGTTGTACTTGCCATTGCGGTCCCAGTGGAACTGGATTTTCACCCGGCCCAGTTCGTCGGTGAAGATCTCCTCACCCGGTGGGCCGACGATGATCGCGGTCTGCGGGCCGGCAATGGTCGGTTTGGGCGTACTCAGCTGCGGGCGGAACGGGATCTTCTTGCGCACGCAACTGAAGGTGTTGAAGTAGCTGGCCTGCTGGCCGGTAAGGTAGTTGTTGTGGCCTTCGCTTTCCACGCTCATCAGCAGGAACTGACGGTCTTCTACCGGCCCCTGGTCGTGGATGTAGTGCTGCAGCAGTTCGAAGGTGTAGCCCGGCTTCATGGCCCGGCAGTTGCTGGCGCCTTCAAACTTTTTGCCGCGCAGCTCCAGCGCCTCAATGCGCAGGCGCAGCAGGGTTTCGCCTTCGTCATAGGTACCGTGGGTGTACTGGCCGGGGAAGTCGTAGATCTCGAAGTTCTCGACATCGCCCTGATTGTTCACACTGTTCAGCGCCACCGGCAGGCGGTTGTTCGGTTGGCGGTAGTCAAAGGTTTGCGTGGCCATCTTGCCGGATTGCAGTTGACGGTTGCCGCTCCACTGGGTAATGGAGTCGGCGGTCTCGGTGACCGAGGCGCTGTGGAAGCGGATTTGCGGTTGCTCGGGGATGGCCACCAGCGTGCTGGAGTCATCGCAGATGATCATGGTGTGGCCTTCGGCGGTGTGCTCGAAGTAGTAGAACATCCCCTCTTCCTCCAGCAGGCGCTGGACGAAGTTGAAGTCGGTTTCGCGGTACTGGGTGATGTAGGTGTAGCGCTTCTGTGGCCGGGTCAGGCGAAACTCGTGGCGGGAAAACGCCGGGCATAGGGCGAACACTTCGGTGACCACTTCCTCGACCGTGTTGCCCTGGAAGATCCGCGTGTCGAAGCGGTTCTTCAGCATCGAGAACCAAGGGTTGAGGGTAGCGGTATAGCGCGCCATTCCGCCGTCGCTGCCGATGCTGGCAAAGCGTGTGAGGTAGCCGGTTATGTACCGCGGGCCGCCTTCGGCCAGTTCGATCTCGATGCTGACGTGCTGGCCCATCATGGATTTGAGCGGCACGCCGGAGTCTTCGCAGACCAGCAGCAGTTCGTAGTTGAACGCCCGCGACAGGGCTTCGGTGCCCTTGAAGGTTTCCAGCAGCAGCTCCTGCTCGGGGTTGGCCAGGTTGTGAAACTTGAACAGGCGGCGGTTCTGTGGCGACAGCAGCGCGGAGGCCAAGTCCATGATCATGCGAAATCTCCTTGAAAACACGGCCAGCACGCGCTTGCGATGCTCAGCTGCAACCCTGATCTTGCGGGCGTATTCTGCATGCGCGCATAACGCGCGTGCTTGCGGAATCATGCGACTGCCTGCAGAAAGGAAAGTGCCATCATGCATTGAAATAAATGCGACAGAGTTCACATTCCCGAATGCCAGGCAGGCAGAAAGGCCCAAAGGAAACACCGGCAAAAGCTGCCCTGTCAACTCACTACAGGCCTAGGAAAACCGGGAAATACCGCCCTGCAAGGCAATGTCATATCGCCATTCTTCATCTTCCTCACTGGCGCCCGGAAGCGCCCCCGGCAATCGCCGAATGGCCCGTCACAGAAGGTTTTTGAGGTATCGATCAGCGCCCATGCCTGACAGCTCCCACTCGAACTGTCTCGCTACCTGACGCATCAACTCCACTGGCGGAGAAAAATGTTTCATAACGTGGATTGGTTCAAATTTTTTGCCACTGGCCAATTCCGCCAAATGGCCATCGCGAACGCGGCCGTAATGGCACTTGCGGGATGCGGTCAGCCACAAAGCCGTGCAGCGATGCTCAATTGCCATCATTGCCGCGCACGCCTGTCATGAGAACAATGGGCTCTCCGCCGGACTTCGCCCCCATCCTGAGGTCTGAAGCGACATGCTGCGCTCGCCGCCGAGCGCCGCCACTTCCATGGACAGTGAAGCGAAAATGGATCTTTTAGCCAACATCCCCAGTTGGGGAGACATCGAACGCAATCTCGAGCAGAAATTCAGCGAGCTCAACCAGAGCGTCGACAGCGGCCTGAACAGCGCCCATGAGGCCTGGGACGGTGTCAGCCGGCGAGTGAGCAATGGCGCCAACCAGGCCTATGGCTACCTCGGTGGCCAGCGTATCGACAACGTGCGCCAGGCCATGGCCCTGTCCTACCCGATCATTCAGGACAACCTCAAGCGCAAGTGGTCCTCGATAGGTATCGAGCAAATCCTGCCGGTGCTGCTGCAACTGGTCAAAGAGGTGTCGATGATCCTCGGTGGCAGTGTGGCGGTTGGCTCGCTCGCCGGTGGCGTGGCCGGGGCGTTCGCCTTTGGCGTCGGCGCGGCGCGGGCGCGGTGGCCGGCGCCGGCATTGGCCTGCAGGTCGGCAACCTGATCCTCATGGGCCTGGGGCTGTCCGCCATCGCCGAGTATTTTTATCAGGGCCTGCCGGCCTGCCTGTCGACCCTTCAGCAAGGCATGGCCACGGCCTGGTTCGCCGAGGATGGCCTCAAGCCCGCTGGCCTGGACCCGAGCGGCGGTTCCGCGGCGCAGGCCCAGGAGCGTGTCGAGCGTGCGGCGCGCCAACTGGCCCGCGGCCAGGAGCAACTGGTGTTGCTGCTGCTGACGGCCATTGTAACCTACCTGACCCGCGGGCAGATAAAGGCGGGCATTCAGAGGAATATGGAAACGCCCGCCATACGCAGTGCCCGGCTGCAGGCGGAAATGTCCAACAAGCAACTGGCCGCCTGGTTGGCGAAGAATGAGCAGAAGCTGTTGGCGCAGCCGGAGTTGCAAGTTAAAGAACCATCTCCCATCAGCCAGGTCGAGCCAAAGAGCTTGCGAGAATTTTATGCGAAACAGGACCCTGACTTTGTAGCGCACGATCAACAACTAAAATATGCAGAGACTTTTGCACCCCGAGGCCTTAGCAACAAACAGATTAATGAGTATCTCGACACCCCTGATGGTGAGCTATATCTGCAAAAGCTACGTGCCGCAGACCCCAAAGCATCAGACATGGACATTTTCAGCCGAGCCATCTCCCAGATAGGCTCGGGCAGTAACACTCCAAAACTGTCCATCATAGATTCGCCCCTCGTGAAAATCGTGCCAGTGGGACAAGAGGCAAGCCGTTACTCTCCATTTTTCACCACTATGGAGGAGCTGCAGTCTGCTGCGCAGGGAAGCCGAACCCTGGCTGATAGCCTAGGGTTACCGCTAGGCAGTGAGGCTACAAAATATTCAATTTTTGAAATGACGCCACTTAAACCAACAGAGGTTTTTGTCAGCAAGATCGCGCCTACCACCGAATTTGGAGGTAACATTGACAGGGTGGGTGGCGCACTTCAATATCTTATCCCTAACCGTAATGAGTGGTCGGCCACCAAGCTCATAGGCACTATTGATAACTAGGATAGACAATGAACACGCATACACTGAAGGCTACCGCTACAGCGCTTCGTGAAAAACTTGAGGCTCTCGAAGATCAAAATTCCGATGCGAAGCTGATGCTCAACACCCTACGCGGCCTCTTATTAAAAGCTGAAAATGGAAAAATTCATGCCCCCATGGAGGCTAGAGACATACCTGGTTACCGCTACTTACCGGAAACCAACTTACAGGACGATCGTAATCTCAGTCAGTTATTTGCAGAATTTTACATGGCATTGATTGATGGAGAGGAGTGGAGTTCCTTTAAGAAATTCCAAGCCAAAAATAAAAATCACGATTAGAAAAAGATGGAGCACATACAAGAAGCTTGCTCGAACGTGCAACTTGGCAGGACACCAATATACGAGGTAACCAGGATACTGCTGCCGACTTCTTCAAGCCACAGGGCTATAAGTCTGCCGATTACGAAGGCTACATGAACGGCTTGGGCTTCACTCAACCAGTCTTCACGGAAACAATCAACCGGGGCAAGACACTTTGGCAATTCCAGGTGCCCGGCGGCCGGCAAGGCATGTGGTACTCTCCTACCCCTGACGTGGTGCCAGGGCAACTGGGGATCAACCCGCTTGGCCAGATCTACAAAACGAAAACCATCGTGCCCAAGATCGGGAACGTCTACCAGAGCACTGAGAAGGTCACGCTGCTGAGGAGCACCTCGGCACCGGTACTGGATACCTGGTCCGTTCCTTCCCCACCCTATAACGCCATTGGCGGTGCTCGGCAGATCACCTCTGGCCAACGCGAGCTCTTCAAACTGATAACACCAAGGGCATTATGAAACCCACAACCCCCCTCGGCTATGTACAGAAGGCTATCGACATCACCGCGCAGCGGAACAAGGCCTGTCCCGCTTACCCCATTTATGGGATGCTACTAAACCAACTTGACTATGTGAAAGCCGTGTTCGAAGGGCGTGAGCAAGATAAATCGAAACTCCACCAACTCAGTATCGGTGCCATTGCCTCGAAAGAATTCGAAGAAAATGACCCCGAGTTGGCCAGAGCACTGAAAGACGCCTATTACGTAGCCATCCAATCGGCTCGTGGCCTCAAATTTCAACTGCCCGATTGATTGCCGACGTTCGATCAGGCCAGCCACTGAACATCGAGCGCAGTCACTGACGAAAGCTATAAACCCTACACCCAGCAGGCTGAGCCACGATGGACATTTACGCACTCCGGCAAAAAACGATAGCGCTGCGTGTCATCATTGACCGGCTGAAGTCACACGACCCGGCCGCCATGAAGTTGAGTGTAGAGCGGACGCTCTTGTTGAACGCGGCAAAGCAGCAGCGGATCCGCACCCCGATGGAATGGCGTGACATCCCCGGAAGCTATCTGTTCACCGAAGAAGGGCTGCAGCAGTATGCCGATCTCGAGCACGCCTTCGCCGAGTTTCGTATCGAGCTGTCCGGGGGCGAGTCCCCTACCCTGCACAAGCTCAAGGCGCGCCAGGCGTGCAGAGACTGAACCACTACTTGCCAACGAACGCTCTCGTGAGCTATCGCAGAAGGCTGTTGAGCCGCCAAAACCCAAATACAAACCTGGATTCACCGAAGAGGATATTCTTGCGATCGCCAAAGGCGAAAGGCCAGACCCCCACCACCTATCCAGATCCAGTTTATGTCGCGCAACACTTGGCCCAATTCCAAAATGGCGCCTCACGCTTCATGACCCAGACCAACTTTGAGAAATACGGCATCGCACAGAGAGATGGTACGTCGTTCATCATGCTAGGCCACGAAGCAACCGAACGACTTGCCAAGACAGCAGGTGACAAGCGCGCGTTGGAGCAAGCCCTTGGCTAACCTGAGAATTTCCTTGATACCAATGCACTGGTCCCGGTAGACATACCTGATCCGAAGCAGTTGAATCTACGGATTCCCATCGGGAAATGAAGCCGGTGCTAACGAATTCTGGATCCCTGGTGGCAAGCTACCTGACGGCAACAGTGAAGTCGTCATAGACGCGGCGGGTATTGCCGCCAAGAGGTTCAATACCGCTCCCCTTTTTTGAAGGCCCCCTATGAAATTCAAAGATCTTTTCATCAATCGTCAGCACATGTACTCAATCGGCATCGAAGAAGACGCTAGTCAGTATTACGTTTCGTTCCCCGTCAGCAACGGCATGGTTGACTACGAAGAGTATTACGCCATTGCTCCAGCTACATTTGATGCCTTAATGGATGACCCTGATGCGGCGCTGGCTTTCGTGATAAAATGCCGCAAAAGACAACTTGATGAATTATTAATCATCAAACCGGAAAAAAATCGGGGCACGGCCATCTAGTGCCACATAGATAAATGCTGACGAAATCCGACACTGCATGACCGTTTGACCCTACCAACAAATGAGTGGTGCCATCTCACGCTGCGGTGAAGTGGTGCAGTCCCTTACCCCAATCAGGACTGACCATGAACACCGAAACACTCAAGCAGAAGATTCGCAGCCCCCCGCACAGATCCGTACGTGCGGAACTACCGCATACGGCTCCTGCCTCAGGTACGTGTCGCGAAGCGTTCCTCTGGTTTCGATTCGTGGCGTACTTCACAGTTTCTGCCCGAACCGTCAAGGCTGGCCATAAAGCAATGCGTCCAGTTCATCATGCTGCGGCGAGAGATCGAAGAGCTTGGCTGCCAGTTCCTGGATATGTTGCGACCACGCAACCTTCTCCACCCACTCCGGCGGCATGCCGGACACGCCGTACAGCGCACCCGCCAACTGGCCGGCGGTGGCCGCGACACTGTCGGCATCATCGGCAAGGTTGGCGGCCAGGAGGATCGCGTCCTTGAAGTTGTCGGTGTTCCATACGGCCCACAGTGCCGCTTCCAAGGTATCGATGACGTAGCCGGAGGAGCGGATCTGTTCGCGGCTCTTTTGCTTGTACTCGCCCGCATTGATGATCATCGGGCGAGGCCGCAACGAACGCACCGCTGGGGCCAGGGCCTCCTCCTTGTCTGCACCATTGAGCGCCAGATGCAGCTGTGCCGCAAACAGCTGACAGTTTGCGTGACGCTTTCCCACCAGCTTGCCGACAGCGAGTGCCGGCGGAAGATTGCCGTAGGCGCAAGGCGGATGATGGAGCCATTGCCAGCCGTCGAGGGGTCATAGTTGCCTTGCCAGGTAATACCCTCGCACAGCCAGCCTTCAAGGGCATTGCGCGTGGCATTGCCGATATCGAAACAACGACCGTTGGCACTGTTTTCCCCGCGCCGGTACCAGCGGACCAAGGCATCAGTGTAGGTGGCGTAATCGAACTTCAGGCCCCCTGGGCCTCTCAGCCTTCCAAGGCTGCGCGGGTGACATTGCCGATGTCGAAGCAACGGCCGTTGACGCGGTTTTCACCCTGCCGGTACCAGCGCACCATGGTATCGGCAAAGGTCCAGTGCCTGGTCCTGTGATAACGTGCTGAACCTGTTGTTCAGCCATGCCGGTTTGATCCGCGGCAGCCAGGGAATGCTCAGGCACACATGAAAGACCATCCCGAACTCTACGTAAGGTCCCCTATTCTTTTCCGGCTTACGGCCATCGGTCTGATGCTGTCCATGCTCGCCATGGGAGCACTGGCGGTGTACGCCTTATGGACAGATATCGTGCCCCTCTACGGCCGGATCTACCGTAATGCGCCGGTCGTGGAAACACCACTCAAAGCTTTCTTCATGATTGCATTCATTCCCCTGGGGCCTTGCCTGATCGTTGCCAGCCTGATCGCCGCATGGACCGGTCGAAAGTTTGACCCACCAAAAACCTCTTGGCTGCATGGGTTCCAGCTACGCTCGCTGCAACTGACAGTTGTGCTGATGGTTATCGTTGCTCCGACAATGATTGCGCTGACCACAGCCACGCTTTCGGCAAAGGACTACTGGTCGTGCCCGAAGCTCAGGATCTCGGGCTCCGGTTGGCAGATGTTCTGGGTCAACGATGAACGGGTGTGCTTCAAGCCGGATCATTACATCAACGACAATTGGCCATGCAAGGCAATCGATGGCAGAGACGTTTGCGTACAGGTCGATGGTCGTTGAGTTGGATGAAACCGGCTGCGCCGGTGTTCGCGGGCAGGCTGCCCGCGAATGCGGTGGCGGCTGTGACGGTGAATGACCAGGGATAGTGGCCGGCAGGTCCGGCCTATTCGCGGGTAAACCAGCTCCTACAACGTGGCGACACCACCGGTCGATGTAGGAGCGGGCTTGCCCGCGAATGCGGTGGCGGCTGCGACGGTGAATGATCAAGGATATTGGCCGGCAGGTCCGGCCTATTCGCGGGTAAACCCGCTCCTACGAGCATCGCGCTAGCTATCAGGTTTTGAACAATACAGTTACCCCGCCGGGCGCGACGAAACTCGTCGCATTGCCATCATCCTGACACGCGCCCCCATCCCGCAACGCACAGGCGGCCGGCGCACAAAATGAGAACTGATTCACTTTTTGAAAAAAACTTTTGCCAACGATTTTCATCGCTTTCCAGCCCCTTTCGTACCCAGTCTTTAGGGCTTGAGCCCCCATCTCCTGCGCCCAAGACACTCTGTCAATATCACAGCGCCATTATTGCGCAGCGTCACAAAACGGGGAAAAAATCACCCCCCTCGCCGGAACTTCTTCCGCAGCGAGGTGCCCTACTCGGCATTGCTGGCAACACAATATTCATATGCCAGCACTCAAATTCGCTGCAGCCGAAAGGCGATTTTTCAAGTCCACGCCAACGGCGTTTCAGGACGATCAAGCAGGCACATGGACGATGCACCAATGACACAGACATTCGATGTCGAAGCACTGATCAAGCTGCGTAGCCAGACGCGGGCGATCTCCGATGCGCTGAAGGCGCAGGCGGCGGATTACCTTGCCACCGTGGCACCGCTGATCCGTCCGCAAACCCTGTTTGGCGAATACCTGCAAGGCGCACAGCGCAGCAGCGGGCGCGAAACCCAGGGCCACTTCCAGGCCTTGGTCGAACTCTACGAACGTATCGGCTCGGCCGCGCCGTTCCAGCTGGTCACCGAGCTGGAAGTACCGCTGAACCTGATCAGCACCACCCCCGAACTGTTCCCGCTGGAATACGACAAGACCCTGGAACACAGCGGCCAGGTCATCCGCATCACCAGCCCGACCCGCTGGGTGGTGGGCTTCCACGCCTTCGACCTGGCGCGGTTTCGCAATGTCATCAAAGACCCCAACCGCAGCAGCGCCGAGCTGTACCGCTTCGTGGTGCACTACCTGGTGCTGTTCTACTGCCTGAGCAAGTCGCCTGGCCTTGGGCGGCTGTTCGAGGGCTTGCGCTACGGCCTGAGCTTCGAGCGCCTGAAGGGCTTTGGCGACCTGCCGTTCTGCGTCATCAGCTCGCCGGTGCGCTCGGAACTTCCCGACGACTCGGTCATCCGCAGCAGCACGCAGATTGCCGGCAACACCAGCTTCGAAGAACTGGTAGGCCGCGACAACATCCTGGAAATGAACGACGAAATCCGTCAGCGCCTGCTGCTGACGATCGAAGGACTGTAACGCGCAGCGCCCGGCACCGGGCCGCGCAATGATTCGCAGCGAATTGCTCGCACTGGAGAACACGATGGCGAAGAAGGAAAGCACTCAGCACAAACTCGACCGCGTTCGCGCGCCTCGGGTCCATATCACCTACGACGTGGACATCGGCGATGCCATCGAGAAAAAGGAGCTGCCCTTCGTCGTCGGCGTACTGGGTGACTTCTCCGGCAACCCGCTGGAGCCGCTGCCCAAGCTCAAGGACCGCAAGTTCGTGTACATCGATCGCGACAACTTCAACGGTGTGCTCAAGGGCATCAAGCCACGCCTGACCTACCGCGTCGACAACACCCTGGCCAAGAACGGTACCCAGCTGGGCGTGGAGCTGAACTTCAACAGCCTCGAAGACTTCGAGCCACAGAACGTGGTCAAGCAGGTCGAGCCGCTGCGCAAGCTGCTGGAGGTGCGCAACAAGCTGGCCGACCTGCGCAACAAGATGGGCGGCAACGACAAGCTCGAAGAGCTGCTTATGGATGTGCTGCAGAACACCGAAAAGCTCAAGACCTTGGGCAAGGAATTCGGCCGTGAAGCCGAAGTGAAAGACCCGTCCAGCGACGATCGCGCCTGAGCAGGAGCCCGAACATGACCGATAAGCAAACCGCACCGCAACAGGCCGGCGACCTGGTCGAAGTGGAAAACTTCGCACCACAGCCCTCGCTGCTCGACAGCATCATTTCGCAAAGCCGCGTGGCCCGCTCCGACACCGAGCGCAACCGCACCCGCGACCTGATTGGCGAACTGGTGAACCAGGTGCTCGAGGGTGAGATGACCCCGAGCAAGGACCTGATCGCCGTGCTCGATTCGCGCATCGCCGAAATCGACGCGATGCTCTCCGAGCAGATGAACGAGATCATGCACGCCCGCGAGTTCCAGCAGCTGGAAGCCTCCTGGCGCGGCCTGAAATACCAGGTAGACCAGACCGAGACCAGCACCACACTGAAGATCCACCTGCTCAATGCCTCGAAGAAAGACCTGGTGCGTGACCTGAAGGCCGCCAGCGAATTCGACCAGAGCGCACTGTTCAAGAAGGTCTACGAAGAAGAGTACGGCACCTTCGGTGGCGCGCCTTTCGGCATGTTGATCGGTGACTACGAGTTCAACCGCAACCCTGAAGACATGTACCTGCTCGAAGAGATCTCGCACGTCGCGGCGGCGGCGCACGCGCCGTTCATCTCGGCCGCTTCGTCCGAGCTGTTCGGCTGGGACTCGTTCACCGAGATGTCCGGCCCGCGTGACCTGGCGAAGATCTTCGACACCGTGGAATACGCCAAGTGGAAGTCGTTCCGCGCCTCGGAAGACTCGCGTTACGTCGGCCTCACCCTGCCCCACGTGCTCGGTCGCCTGCCGTATGGACCGGATACCACCCCGGTGGAAGAATTCAACTTCGTCGAAAGCGTCGATGGCCGCGACCACAACAAGTACCTGTGGATGAACGCCGCCTACGCCCTCGGCACCCGGGTCACCGATGCCTTCGCCCGCTACGGCTGGTGCGTGGCCATCCGCGGCGTGGAAGGTGGCGGCCTGGTCGAAGGCCTGCCGACCCATACCTTCAAGACCGACGACGGCGAAATCGCCCTCAAGTGCCCGACCGAAATCGCCATCACCGATCGCCGCGAAAAAGAGCTGTCGGACCTGGGCTTCATCCCCCTGGTGCACTGCAAGGGCACCGACTATGCCGCGTTCTTCGGCACCCAGTCGGCGCAGAAACAGAAGCAGTACAACACCGACATCGCCAACGCCAACGCACGCCTGTCGGCCCAGCTGCAATACATCTTCGCCACTTCGCGCATCGCCCACTACATGAAGGCGATCATGCGCGACAAGATCGGCAGCTTCGCCTCGCGCATGGATGTCGAGCGCTTCCTCAACCAGTGGCTGGCCAGCTACGTGCTGCTCGACGATACCGCCAGCCAGGAGGCCAAGGCCAAGTTCCCGCTGCGCGAAGCCCGCGCCGAGGTGTTCGAAGTGCCCGGCAAGCCAGGCGTGTACAAGGCCGTGACCTACTTGCGCCCGCACTACCAGCTGGATGAGCTGACCGCCTCGCTGCGGCTGGTTGCCGAGCTGCCACAGGGCGCGCGCGGCTGAAAGGCCGTTGTGTACAGGGATGACACATGAGTAACCAGGCCCGCCTGCTGCCCTCGCTGCTCGACCGACTGCTGGACGACCGTCCCTACCAGTCGGCCGAGCCCGCAGCGCAGCGCACCTGCTCGCTGGCCGAGTACAAGGCCAGCATCGTCCGCGACCTCGAAGTCCTGGTGAACACCCGCCAGTCCCTGGTCGCCGAAGAGCTCGACGGTTTCAGCCAGCTCGGTGGTTCCATCCTTGAATACGGCATGCCGGACTTCATCAGCCGCAGCGTGCTCGACCCGCACGATCGTCGCCTGATCCAGCAACAGCTGGAGCGGGCGATCAGCACCGGAGACCGGCGCTTTCGCCGGGTCCGTGTTCAGCTGTTGGCCCAGCAGAACGGCCACCGCATGTTGACCTTCCGCGTGGACGCCGTGTTGCGTCTGCAGGACATCAGCCGCCAGGTGTCATTCGACGCCGTGCTGCAGGTCAACACCCAGGAATACAAAGTGCAGAACCTCAACTGATGCTCGACGAACTGCTGCCCTACTACGAAAAGGAACTGTCGCACCTGCGCTTTCTCGGCCAAGAGTTTGCTGCGCAGTACCCGAAGATCGCTTCGCGGTTGCTGATCGAGGGCGACAACTGCGAAGACCCGCACACCGAGCGCCTGATCGAGGCGTTCTCGTTCCTGTCTGCGCGGGTGCACAAGAAGCTCGATGACGAGTTTCCGGAAATCGTCGAATCCTTCCTCGAGGTACTGTACCCCCACTACCTGCGCCCTACTCCGTCGATGTCGATTGTCGAACTGAGCCTGGGCAGGCACGAAAAAGTCACCGAAGCCTACCGCGTGGCGCGCCATACCGAGATGCATGCCAATCCCGTGGAAGGCGTGGTGTGCAAGTTCCGCACCTGCTACCCGGTAGAGCTGTGGCCGATTGCCGTGCAGCAGGCCTCGTTCACAGAAATGGAACGCTCGGCCTTCAACGGGCACAGCGCCGACCTGGTCGCTCGTCTGCGCATCCGCCTGGCAGCCACTGGCGATGCCCTGTTCGGGCAGATGGACATGAACCGCCTGCGGTTCTTCCTCGACGGCGAAGCGACCCTGATGCTGCAGCTGTACGAACTGCTGTTCAACAACCTCGCCAAGGCCACGCTGAGCTTCGACGACCAGGGTCGCAGCCGCGAGGTGGCGCTGCCGGCCGATGCCCTGAAAACCGTGGGCTATGCCCGTGACGAAGGCCTGGTGGATTACTCCGAACGCTCATTCCTGGGCTACCGCCTGCTGCACGAGTATTTCACCTTCCCTGACAAGTTCATGTTCTTCGACCTCAGTGGATTTGCCCGCATCCTGCAGGGCAAGGCCATCGAGCAGGTAGAGGTCAACTTCTATTTCTCCGACTACGACCTCAGCGAGCGCCTGGCGCGGCTGACCCAGAACATCGGGCGCAACAACTTCAAGCTCAACTGCACGCCGATCATCAACCTGTTCCGCCAGCAGGCCGAGCCAATCAAGCTGACCCACACCCAGCACGAATACCAGGTCACCCCTGACACACGGCTGCACAACGCTGCAGAAGTGGTATCGATCGACCGGGTACGGCGGGTGCGCAAACTCGGCGGTATCGACCAGGTCGCCACCTGCCAGCCGTTTTTCGAACCCCGGGGCGAGCAAGACCCACACAGCAGCTTCTGGGTTGCGCGCCGGCGAAACCAGGGTGACGCCACTGCCATGAGCATCCGCGTGGTCGACCGCGATCTGGAACTGATCGACGCCAGCAGCGACACCCTCAGTATCGGCCTTACCTGCAGCAACCGCGACGTGCCGCTGATGCTGCCGTTCGGTGGCGAACGGGGCGATTTCACCATTCCCGCCAACTCGGTGATCAAGGATATCCGCTGCCTGCGCAAGCCCACCGCCACGGTGCGTGTGCCCTTGGGCAAGGGCCTGATCTGGCGGTTGATCGCCCACCTGTCGCTGAACCATCTGTCCCTGGTCAGCCAGGGCCGGGAAGTGCTGCTGGAGCTGTTGTCGCTGTACAACTACCGCAATGTCTCCGCCATTCGCAAACAGATCAACGGCATCAAGGCGATCAGCAGCGAACCGGTGGTCGCGCGCATTGGCCACCCGCGGCCAAATTTCGTGCGCGGCGTCGGCATCACCCTGACCCTGGACGAAAGCCAGTTCATCGGCAGCGGCGTGTTTCTGTTCGGCAGGGTGCTGGACCACTTCTTCGGCCAGTACTGCTCGATGAACAGTTTCACCCAACTGACCCTGCGCACCCAACAACGAGAAAAGAGAGTCGTACAATGGCCAGCACGCACCGGCGATCAGCCCCTGGTCTGATCGATCAGGCCCGAGCCGAGCCGCACCGATTCGAATTCTTTCAATTGGTGCGCCTGCTCCGCCTGCACTACAGCCGCACCGGGCGCATGGACCTGGCAACCCGGCCGCACGAAGACCCGCTGCGTTTTCGTACCCAGCTGTCGCTGGCGTTCCCGGCCAGCGAGGTCAGCGACCTGCACTTCGAGCGCGAAGGCAAGGTGTCGCCGGCCGGCTTGCCGCTGTCGGAAGTGCAGGTCACCTTCATGGGCCTGGTCGGGCCGTCGGGCGTGCTGCCACGCCCGTACACCGAGCTGCTGCTCGAGCGCCACGTGCAGTATCGCGACGATGCCGCCCATGCGTTTCTCGACATCTTCTCGCACCGCATGACCACGTTGTTCTACGAGGCCTGGCAAAAATACAAATTCCACATCGAGCACGAGCGCAATGGCACCTCGGGCTTCGATGGCTACCTGCTCAACCTGGTTGGCCTCGGGCCGCGCGCCCAGAAGCTGAAGTTCGAAGAGCAACCGTCAGCATTGCGTCGTGAGCTGTTCAGCTATTTTGCCGGCCTGCTCAGCCAGAAGCCGCGCAATGCGCTGAACCTTGAACGCATGCTCGGCTTCTACTTCTCGCTGCCGATCAAGGTACAGCCGTTCGCCGGGCGCTGGCTGCACCTGCAGCCCGAACAATGCACCCAGCTCGGCCGCCGCAATGCCCAGCTCGGCCACAGCGCCGTCGCCGGCAACCGGGTCTGGGACTACCAGTCGTGCATCCGCATCGAGCTGGGCCCGCTCAGCCTGGCCGACTACCAGCGCTTCCAGCCGGGCACCGCCTGCTACCGCAAGCTGGTCGAGTTGGTGCGCTTCTATATAGGTGCCGAACTGGATTTCGAAATTGCCCCGCGCCTCAAGCGCGAGGCGGTACCACGCGCCCAACTGGGCCGCAGCGGCAATGTCGCCCTGGGCTGGCTGGGTTGGCTCAAACGCCCTGGTCGTGACGCGGAGCCTTCGCGTTGCGCCGTCTTCCACATTCCTTACGATGGGGTCGCCTTGTGAACCTGAAGTCTCTGTTCGCCAAGCTCAACGAAACCAGCCGCACGGCCACCGAAAGCGCGGCGGCCCTGTGCCTGTCGGAGCACCATTACGAGGTGGAAGTGGAGCACCTGCTGCTGCAGTTGCTCGACAACAACGACAGCGACCTGGCGCCGATCCTGCGCCACTACCAGGTCGTCGCCGAACGCCTGCAAGCGCAGCTGGTCACCGCCCTGGGCACCTTCAAGAAAGGTAATACCCGCACCCCGGCGCTGTCGCCGCACATTACCCGCATGATCGAGCAAGCCTGGTTGCTGGCCTCGATCGAATACGGCGTAGGCCAGGTGCGCAGCGCTCACCTGCTGCAGGCTCTGCTTGACGATGCTGAACTGCGTCGCGTGGTGATCGCCTCGGCACCGGAGCTGGAAAAAATCAACGCCGATGACCTGCGCCTGAACCTTGCCGCGCTGGTGGAGGGTAGCGCCGAGTCCAGGCAGGCCAGCCCGCTGGCCAGCCCAGCGGCGCCAGTGAGCACGTCGAGCAAGGCCAGCGGCAAGACCCCGGCGCTGGACCAGTACACGGTCAACCTTACCCAAAGCGCCCGCGAAGGCCGCATCGACCCGGTGCTGGGCCGTGAGTTCGAAGTACGGCAGATGGTCGACATCCTCACCCGCCGCCGGCAGAACAACCCGATCCTCACGGGCGAAGCCGGGGTCGGCAAAACCGCCGTGGTCGAAGGCCTGGCGCTGCGCATCGCCCAGGGTGACGTGCCGGCGGTGCTCAAGGACGTTGCCCTGCACACCCTCGACCTGGGCCTGTTACAGGCCGGCGCCGGGGTCAAGGGCGAGTTCGAGAACCGCCTCAAGGCTGTGATCGAAGAGGTCAAGCGCAGCCTGCACCCGATCATCCTGTTCATCGACGAAGCCCACACCCTGATCGGCTCCGGCGGCCAGGCTGGGCAGAACGATGCCGCCAACCTGCTCAAGCCGGCCCTGGCCCGTGGCGAGTTGCGCACCATCGCTGCCACTACCTGGGCCGAATACAAGAAGTACTTCGAGAAGGACGCCGCCCTCGCCCGCCGCTTCCAGGTGGTCAAAGTGGAAGAGCCCGACGAAGACAAGGCCATTCACATGCTGCGCGGCCTGCTCGGCAAGATGCGCGAGCACCACAAGGTGGCGGTTATGGACGAAGCGCTGGTTCAGGCGGTACGCCTGTCCAACCGCTACATCACCGGCCGCCAGCTGCCCGACAAGGCGGTCAGCGTGCTCGACACGGCCTGCGCGCGCATTGCTCTGGCGCAATCTTCGCTGCCCAGCGCACTGGAAGACTGCCGCCGGCAGATCGACAACCTGCAGGCAGAAATCGACGTGCTCGGCCACGAAGCCGGCAAGGGGCACGACCATGCCCGCCGCCTGGAATCGCTGCAGGCTGCCCTGCAGGCCGAGCAGCAGCAGGAACAGCAGCTCAATGCCCAGTGGCAGCAGGAGCTGGAACTGGTCGAACAGCTCAAGGCGCTGGACGCCGCCAACGATGCCGACGCCCAGCAGCTCAATACCCTGCGTGCCGAGCTGGCGCGCGTGCAAGGCGACCAGCCACTGGTCCACGCGCTGGTCGACAGCGGCGCCATCGCCCAGGTCATCAGTGGCTGGACCGGCATCCCGCTGGGCAAGATGCTGCGTGACGAAATCGATACCGTGCAGCGCCTGCCGGCCCTGCTTGGTGAGCGCGTGCTGGGCCAGGACCACGCCCTGCATGAAATCGGCAAGCGCATCAAGATTTCCCGAGCGCGCATGGAAGACCCGAACAAACCGATTGGCGTGTTCCTGCTGCTCGGCCCCA
Organism: Pseudomonas sp. TYF_14; assembly: GCF_043105275.1. Taxonomy (NCBI): domain Bacteria; kingdom Pseudomonadati; phylum Pseudomonadota; class Gammaproteobacteria; order Pseudomonadales; family Pseudomonadaceae; genus Pseudomonas; species Pseudomonas sp. TYF_14. The sequence goes on along the minus strand of NZ_JBICLK010000087.1, from coordinate 167,512 downwards.
GCGGCGTCGGCAAGACCGAAACCGCCCTGGCCCTGGCTGACACCTTGTACGGCGGCGAGCGCAACCTGATCACCATCAACATGTCCGAGTACCAGGAGGCCCACACCGTGTCGAGCCTCAAGGGCTCGCCACCCGGCTACGTCGGCTACGGCGAAGGCGGCGTGCTGACCGAAGCGGTGCGCCGCAAGCCGTACAGTGTGGTGCTGCTCGACGAGGTGGAAAAAGCCCACCCCGACGTGCTCGAACTGTTCTTCCAGGTGTTCGACAAGGGCGTGCTGGACGATGGCGAGGGCCGCGAAATCAATTTCCGCAACACGGTGATCATCCTCACCTCCAACACCGGCACCGAGCGCATCATGCAGACCTGCCTGAACGCCACCGAGCTGCCGACGCCCGAGGCGATCGTCGAGGACCTGCGCGACCAGCTCAACCATGTGTTCAAGCCGGCCTTCCTCGGTCGCCTGAGCATCGTGCCGTTCTACCCGGTGCAGGACCAGATCCTCGAGCGCATCGTCGCCCTCAAGCTCGAACGCATCGCCAAGCGCTTCGCCCGCAACCACCAGGCCGAGCTCAGCTATGACCAGGCGCTGGTCAAGGCCATCGCCGCGCGCTGCACCGAGGTCGACAGCGGCGCACGCAACATCGACAACATCCTGTCCCAGACCCTGATGCCCGAACTCGCCCAGCGCGTGCTCGAGCGCATGGCCCAGGACGCGCCGATCCAGCACCTTGCGATCGAGCTGGGCAGCGATGGCGATTTCGCCTATCGCCTGGCCTGACCAGTACCCGGAGGTTTTGCCGTCATGCAACACAAGCACATCGTCCTCAAACGCCTGACCGCAGCCGCCTTGCTGGTAGCGCTGGCCGGCTGCGGGGTCACCGACCGTATCGGCAAGCGCATGGAAGACAGCTGGGCGGCCGACATGCTGGCCGACAGCGAAAAGGTCATCCTGACCTCCGACGGCGGCAACCAGCTCAACCCCGACGCCGAGGGCAAGCCGCTGTCGGTGGTGATGCGCGTGTATCAGCTGACCGACCTCGAGCGCTTCGCGGCTACCGATGCCGAGACCCTGTGGGACGCCCCGCAAAAAGCCTTGGGCAACACCCTGGTGGAAACCCGCGAGATCACCCTGCTGCCCGGCATTGGCCAGATCGACCAGTGGCCGCTGGCCAAGAACGCGCGCTACGTCGGCGTGGCGGCGTTCTTCCGCGATGAGCAGGACGCGCGCTGGAAAGTCGCCTTCGACGCCAACTCGCTGCGCAAGGACGGTATCTGGTTCTCCTCCGACGGCCTGCGGGTGCTGGTGGACAACACCGAAATCAGCGCCATGCGGGGCGTGGACGTACTGAACAAACCGCCGACCGCCGACCAGCTTGCCGCTGCGCAGAAGGCCAAGGATGCCGACGCGACCCTCACCGACAAGGTGCAGGACGCGGCCATCGACAAAGCCACCGACGCCGCCAGCCAGTCGGCCAGCAACGCCATGGATTCAACCTTCAACTCTTTAGTGGATAGCGTCAAATGAGCAAGCAGAGCCGGGTGATGTGGTCGGAAGGCATGTTCCTGCTGCCCCAGCACTTCCAGTATCAGGACGAATTCCATCAGCACCAGTTGGCTGAGGCGACCCTGCGCAGCACCCCTTTCCATTGGGGGGTTCAGGCGTTGCAGGTGGACGAGGACGCCCTGGCCAATGGTTCACTGCAGCTCAAGCGCCTGAAGCTGGTGTTCCCCGATGGCAGCCTCTACGACGCGCCGCAGCACGATCCGCTGCCGGCCGCGCGCGACCTCAAGGACCTGCTCAAGGCCAACGACCTGAAGGTCTATGCTGCGCTCAAGCTGCCCGAGCCATTCGGCCTCAACTACGTCGAGGATGGCCACGAACACAAGGCCGCACGGCGTTTCCGCAAGCAGTTCGACACCCTGCCCGACCTTAATGAAGGCGAGCTGGAGAACGAAATCACCAGCTTGCGCTTGAACGTCGTACTGCTGGTCGACGGTGACAGCCTCGACGGTTACAGCCACTGCCCTCTGGCCAAGCTGACACGCAACAGCATGGGCGGTTTCAACCTTGACCCGCATTTCGTCCACCCCACCTTGCACCTGGGCAGCCACGAGACCATTGCCGGCATCGGCAAACGCCTGCTCGGCGCCCTGCAGGCCAAGAGCAAGGCGCTTTCCGGCCGGCGCCGCGAGCGCGCCGACCAGATCGCCGAGTTCGGCTCCAGCGATGTAACCCTGTTCTGGCTGCTGAACACGGTCAACCGTGCCCACCCGCAGCTGGCTCATCTACTGGCCCACCCGCGCCTGCACCCAGAGCGCCTGTACCTGTTCCTGGCCGACCTTGCCGGCGGCCTGCTGACCTTCACCCTGGACACCCAGCTCAGCGACATCCCCGAGTACGACCACCACGACCCGGCCGCGTCGCTGGTCAAGCTCGACGAAATGATCCGGGTGATGCTCGACAACGTCGTGCCCAACCAGTGCATTGTCATCAACCTGACCCAGACCAAGCCATCGCACTGGCAAGGCCAACTGCACGACCCGCGCCTGGCCGAAGCCGACTTCTATATCGCCGTGCACGCCGACATGCCCGGCGCCAGCCTGCTGGAGCTGGTGCCCCGTGCCTTCAAGGTCGGTTCGCCGGAAGACATTGAAGTGGTGGTCAACAGCGCCATGCCGGGTGTCACCCTCAATCATGCCGCGCGGCTGCCGAACGCGATTCCGGTGCGCCTGGACAACCAGTACTTCGCCATCGAGCCACACGGCACTGTGTATGAGCGAATGATCAGCGCCCAGGCCATCTGCTTCTATGCGCCCAGCGCCTTTACCAACCTCAAGCTTGAACTGATGGCGGTGCTCAAATGACCGAAGCCGTACTGCAACAGGGCGCCGTCCCGGCCGCCAGCGACAAACCGACGCTCAAGGACCTGGTCCAGGACTTCATCAGCATGGCGTTGATCGTACGTCGCGGCCGCCAGGTCACCTCGGTGCAGGCCTTCGAAGGTAGCGTCGAACGCTTCTTCGCCAACCTGGAACGTGATGCCCGTGCCGCCAACTACAGCGTCGAGCAGGTCAAGGACACCCAATACGCGTTGTGCGCCTTCCTCGACGAAAGCGTCCTGCGCTCGGACGACAATGCGCTGCGTCGGCACTTTGAGCTGCAGCCGTTGCAGTTCCGCTATTTCGGCGTGCACCTGGCCGGCGAAGGCTTCTTCGAGAAGGTCGATGCGCTGCGCGCCGACGTCAAGCAGAACATCGACGTGCTCGAGGTTTACCACCTGTGCCTGGCACTGGGCTTCGAGGGCAAGTTCAGCCTCGGCCAAAAGGACCAGCTGCGTTACCTGGCCAATACACTGGGCCAGGATATCGCCCGCTACCGCAAGGCGCCCAAAGCCCTGTCACCGGACTGGGCACTGCCCGACCAGGTGTCGCAGATGCTGCGCCATGAAGTACCGCTGTGGGTGTATCTGGCGCTTATCGCGTTGGTCTGCGTCGCCGTGTACCTGACGCTGGACTGGTTGCTTGGCAAGGACGTCGCCGCCCTGTCCGAACAAATCCGCCAGCTGTTCAGTGCCTGAGCACATACCAGGTAGCCGAGTCAGGAAGACATGAAAACATTACTGCGTCTGTTGAAAAGTTTCTGGTTGCTGCTGCCATTGCTGTGGCTGGCTAGCCTGTTGATTTGCTGGCTGGCCGCGCCGCTGGTGCCGTGGCTGCGTCATCACGTGCCTGAAGCGCTGGCAATCATCAGTGCCTGCTTCCTGCTGGTAATCGTGCTGCGCCAATACCAGCGTATTCGCGCCGAACACAACCTGGAGAACCTGCTGCAGATCGAGGTCGACCGCTCGTGGAATGCCACTGGCGAGTTCCGTGACCAGCAGGTGCTGCGTGAGCGCCTGAAGCACGCCATCGCCATGCTGCGCACCGACCGCTCCGCCGGTGGCGGCGGCAAGGCGGCCCTGTCCGACCTGCCCTGGTACCTGGTGGTCGGCATGTCGGCGGCCGGCAAGACCTCGCTGTTGACCCATTCCGGCCTGTCGGCCAGCATCGCTACGGCCAACGACAGTGAAAGCGGCACCCAGCACTGCGACTGGTACTTCAGCCCCGACGCCGTGATGATCGACACCGCCGGGCGCTACCTGCGCGACGACCAATCGGCCAGCGAGTTCTCGGCCTTTCTGCGCATGCTGCGTAAGCAGCGCGGCAAAGCGGCGATCAATGGCCTGGTCCTGGTGGTCAGCCTGCCCGAACTGCTGGCGGCCAACAGCGATGAGCGCAATGCCCTGGCTGCCCAGCTGGTGGCCCGGGTGGAAGAATACGCCGAATGCCTCGATGCCAACCCGCCGGTTTACCTGATGCTGAGCAAGACCGACCAGTTGCCGGGCTTCAGCCAGGCTTTCGACGGCCTCGACCTGCACGAACGCCAGCAGCCGCTGGGCATGACCTTTGGCCTTTCGGAAATCCGCACCAACGGCCTGCACGCCGTGCTGCAGACGCGCCTGAGGAAGCTGCAAGCTCATATTCGCCAGCACGTCGACGCGCAGATGATCGCCCTCGGTGCCGAAGCCGACAGCACCCTGCTGAATTTCCCGCAGTACTTCGCCGCCCTCAGCGGTGTGCTCGAGCAATTCCTCGAACACTTTACCCGCGGCCATCGCGGCGGTGCCCCGCTGCTACGTGGCCTGTACTTCACCAGTGCACTGCAGAACGGGCAGCAACTGGGGCAGGTCTATGAAGACGTCATCGCCGACGAATTCGCCCTGCAGGCCGCCTACGATGAACAGGCCGGGCACGTCGGCAAGGCCCTGGGCAACCGCAGCTACTTCATCACCGACACTTTCCGCCAGGTGATCTTCCCCGACCGCGACCTGATCCTTTACCAGTCGCGCCTGGGCCGCCAGGCTGCGTTCAGCCCGCTGCTACTGGGCCTGGCCGCCGCCACCGGGTTGCTGTTTATCGGTTGGCAAGCGCTGTCGTTCGCCAATAACCGCCAGTGGCTGGACAGCCTGCGCGGGCAGCTGGCGCACATCGAACAGGCAGCAGACCGCGAGCAGCAGTTGGCCGCAGGCAAGGGCCTGGAAGTGCTGCGTGAGCAGATGGCCAACGTCGAGGCCCATCGCCTGCAGGGAGTGCCCTTGCAGTTGGGTGGCGGCCTGTACCAGGGCGAGGCGATTCACCAGGTGACCCGCAGCGCCTACCTGGCGCAGCTGCGCAGCCAGGCGCTGGAACCGATCGCACGCAGCCTGCAAGTGCAGATGCGGGCGTTCAATACCTTCGCCAACGGTATCAACCAGGAGCTGGAATTCACCCCGGCCCCGCAGCCGAAGAAGCGCAATGGCAAGCCGCTGGCCCCTGCCATTGCGGCCAGGGCCAAGGCCGCGCTGGGCAACACCCGCGCTGGCGCCTATGCCGCCAAGGTCAACCTGGCCACTGCCAGCGATGGCGCCGAGCTGTCCGCCGCCACCGGTGGGCTGTCACTGTCCGAAGAAATGCTCGGGCGCCTGGACGAGCAGCAGGTGGCCTCGATCATCGAGGCCTACAACACCCTCAAGCTGTACCTGTTGCTGACCGAGCCCCAGGCCCATCCAGACCCGGCCTTCGTCGCTGCCAGCCTGCCCCAGGCCTGGGCCAGCGCCGCAGGCGAAGGCACCCCGGCCGACGCTGGCGTGATCGCAGAAAATGCCCCGCTGTACGTGCACTTGCTGGAGCAGGGCCAGGCGCCGTCGTTGCCGCGCAACGAACAGCTGATCAACGAAACCCGGCAGAACCTCAAGTCGTTCATGATCTCCAGCTCGCTGGTCGATCGCGAATACCTGCGCCTGCAGCTCGAGTCGAGCCGGCAGTTCCCGGCGCTGAGCCTCAACGACCTGGTCCCGCAACCAGGCCGCGCGCTGCTGTACGGAACCGCTGGTGTGCCGGCGATCTACACCCGCCAGGGCTGGGACACCTTCGTCAAGCCCGAGCTGATCAAGCTGGTGTCGGGCAACCTGCGCAACGAGTCGGACTGGGTGCTGGACGGCGAAGGCGGCGATGCCCTCGTGCAGAAGGCCAACTTCGTGCGCGAGTTCATGACCCGCTACAAGCGCGACTACACCCAGGCCTGGTACAAGATGGTCAGCAGCGTTGGCGTGCGCCACTTCGCCGACCTGGCCTCGGCGACCCGGGAGCTGGGGCTGTTGAGCGACGTACAGAACTCGCCAGTGAAGAACCTGCTGCAGGCGGTCAACGACAATACCCAGTGGGACCTGCCGGTCAAGCAGGCCATCCCGGCCCCAGGCACCAGCCGCGATGACGGTTTCTGGAGCAAGGTCACCGGTCTGTTCGACGCCAACGACACCCTGCCTGCCAACGTCGCCCCGGCCCTGCCGGCGGTGGACGACGGCAGCCTGGCCAAGCGCTTCGAGCCGGTGGCGCGGGTGTTCGCCGAAAACAACGCCGAAGGCGCCGACAGCACCATCATGGATCGCTACCTGGCCGCCTTGCGCAAACTCAAGGTGCGCATGAACAACATCCAGCGCTCGCAGGATGTGGGCAAGAGCAGCAAACAGTTGATCAGCGAGACCCTGGAAGGCCAGCCGAGCGAGATCACCACCGTGCGCAACTACGTGGAAAGCAGCGTCGACACCAGCCAGGATGGCCTGTCGCGCTCGCTGCAGGGGCTGTTCAGCCTGCCCATCCAGTATGCCTGGGCGACCCTGCGCGACCCGGCCGGCGAGCAGATCGCCAAGGCCTGGGCGCAGCAGATCGCCAAGCCCTGGGAGCAGGTCATGGCACACCGTTACCCGATTGCTGGCAGCAGCCGCAACGAGGCTTCGGTGAAAGACCTGCAACGCTTCGTAGATCCCGACAGCGGCCTGCTGCCGGCCTTCAAGCGCAACGAAATCGGCAACCTGGCCGGTGGTGAAGGTCTGGGAGTGGGCGATGGCAAGGGGCCGGCGCTGGTCAACCCTGGCATGCTCAACAGCATCGACAAGGCCAGCTCCGTGGGCCAGGTGATCGCCAGCCTGTCGGACCGTGACAACGGCTTCGAAATCATGCTGGAGCCTTCAGCCAACTTCACCGACATCGTCTTCACCCTCGATGGCCAGGAGCAGCACTACCGCAACGGCCGCAGCAGTTGGAACCGCTTCGCCTGGCCGGGCACCAGCAACGCTCCGGGCGCGCGCCTGGACGTCGTCACCCTGAGCGGCACACGGGTCACCGTGTTCGACTTCCCAGGGCGGTGGGGCCTGCTGCGCATGAACGAGAGCGCTCGGGTCGACGACCTGGACGGCATTCAGCAACGCTTCAGCTGGAACACCGCCAGCGGCCGCGTAAGCCTTGTCGTGCGCAACTTCGGCGGGGTCAAGCTGACCGATCTGGGTGACGTCAAGGCCCTGAGCGCCCTCAACAGCAGGGGCGCGCAATGATCGGTTGCTTCGGCAAGCTGCCGTCGAGCGCAGATTTCGTCAGCCTGCATGGGGCGGCGGAAGAAGTCTGCGAGTTCGACGCCTGGTTGCAGTCATCGCTGGCAGCCATGCGCTACCGCGATGACTGGCAGGCGTTGTTCGACGCGCTGCCGATGTGTTTTTTCACCTACCGCGCACGCAACGGCAACTGGCTACTGGGTGGCCTGCTCAGCTCGCGCGATGCCAGCCAGCGGCGCTACCCGTTCTTCATCTTCCAGTTGCTCAAGGGCGATGACAGTACTGGGCTGGTCAACCCGTTCACGCTTGGCGAGCTGTTCAGCGCGCAGATCAAGCCGATGCTGCACCAGGCCGTGCAAGGCGCCGACTGCACCCGCCTGTTCGAACGGATCAAGGCCTTGCGCCCGCTGCAGGGCCAGGACCTGGACCTGTTCCGCCGGGTGCACGCCAAGTTCCTGCATGATTTCAGCTTCGCGGATGTGGCCCGTGCCCTTCATGGATCCTGGCCAGGTTTCGACAGTGCCACTGCCCTCGCCCACCTCAAGCTCGGCCGTGCCTCGCTGCGGGGCGACTTTGCAGGCGGCATCGAATTGCCGTTGCCGGCCGAACGTGGCCTTAAAAACCCCACTGCCGACCTCTGGCTAACTTGGCTGGCCCGCATGAGCGAACACCGAGAGCTGCCGGCAGTGAGCCTGCTGGCCGACGACTTCATGCACCCGCAGCTGTACTGCTTCCCCGCGCGCCACGCCAGCTGTGCCTACCGCCTGCTCAGTGGCTGTGCCGACCCGTGCCAGCACCTGGAGTTGCTCAGCCCGCTGACAACGGTGCCACGGCTGCACGATTACGACCGCCCCCTTGAACATGTCATCGACCAGTTCGTCGATGCACTGGATGCGACGCCTGTATGAACAAGCTCAAGTACTACTGCCTGCGCTACCAACCCTACCTGCTGGGCGTGGCGTTCTTCCTGGCGATCTTCCTGGTCTGGGCCATCGGCCGCGCCTTCGGCTTCGCCTCGCTGCACAGTCTGCTGGCCGGGATCGGCGTGTTTCTGCTGCTGTCGGCGGGCTATGTACTGCTGCTGTACCGCGGAGTGGGTCAGCACCACAACCTTGAAGGCCTGCTGCGCGACGACGCCGACCAGGCTGTACTCAGTGCAGCCCCGGCCGACCGGGAAGAAGTCAGCCTGTTGCGCGAGCGCCTGCTGCAGGGCATCGAGCGCCTGCACAGCAACAAGCCGCGCGGTACTTCGAACAAGGATGCCCTGTATGCCCTGCCCTGGTACCTGGTCATTGGCCAGCCTGCCGCCGGCAAGAGCACGATGATCCTGCAGTCGGGCCTGAACTTCCCCTATGCCGAGCGCGAAGGCGTGCGGGTCGCGGGCCTGGGCGGCACGCGCAACTGCGACTGGTTCTTCAGCTCTGAAGCGGTACTGCTGGACACTGCCGGGCGTTACATGAACAGCCCCGAGGAAGCCGGCAAGTGGCGCGGCTTTTTGCAACTGCTGCGCCAGCACCGCCAGCGCCGTCCCCTTAACGGCTTGATCGTCAGCGTCAGCATCGCCGATATTCTGCATGGCTCGGTCGAAGACCAGGAGCGCGTGGCCAAGCGCCTGCGCGAACGCATTCAGGAAAGCTGCGCGCTGCTTGAAGTGCGCCTGCCAATCTACCTGGTTTTCACCAAGTGCGACCTGATCCCTGGTTTCACTGCGTTCTATCGCCAGCTGGACGACGCCGCGCGTGGTGAAGTGATGGGTAAAACCTTCTCTCACAAGGGGTACGAGCAAGCCGACTGGGGCCAACGCTTCAGCAATGCGATGGACGAGCTGACGCGTTACTGGGGGCAGATGGCGAGCCAGCAGCTGGTGCAGCAGGACATACAAGTCACCCGGCGGAACGACGCTGCCTACCGCTTCCCGCTGGAGCTGGCCGCGCTCAAGCCGCGCCTGCATCAGTTCGTCGACAGCCTGCTGCGTGCCAACCCTTACCAGAATGCCGAAATGCTGCGCGGTTTCTATTTCACCGCGGCGCTGCAGGCCGACGAGGCTCAGTGGGGCTGCCACGGCCAGCATGTGGCCGAACGCTTCGCGCTCGAACACGCAGAAGGAACGGGCACTGCCGGCAGCCAGCCGGCGCCGCTGTTCATCAACAGCCTGTTCCGCAAAGTGATCATTCCCGACCAGCATTTGGTGGCGCTGTACACCAGCAACCACCGTGAACGCCGGCGCAAGGCCGGGTGGGTGGGCGCTGCCGGCCTGGCGGCACTGGTGCTGTGCAGCCTGTGGGGCTGGTCGTACCTGAACAACCGCGCCACCCTGGCCAGCATTGCCGATGAATTGGCCCAGGCCAAGGCCGACGACCAGGCGGCCAGCGGCCAGTACACCGCCTGGCGAAGCCTCGACCGCTTGCGCTTCTGGGCTGCCCACTACCATGAGCAACACCACGCTAAGGGCGTGCCCCTCGGCATGCGCCTGGGCCTGTACCAGGGCCATGAGGTCGAGCCGCTGCTGCGCGACCGCTACTTCGCCACGTTGCAGAATGTGATGCTAAAGCCCACGGCCGATAATCTGACCCGTACCCTGTACCTGCTGACCACGCTCAAGGTCTACCAGCGCAACACCCGTGAGCTGCAGCCAGTGAGCGGCATTGACAGCGTAGAGGCCGAGGCGCTGCCCCATGACAACCGCGCCCAGTCGATCGCCAATTTCGGAAAGGCGGCGCTGGACACTTACGTGATGCTTTCTCCGGGCCAGCGCGAGCATGCCGACCCGGCGTTTCTCAAGGCGCACCTGCCGGACTACTGGTACCCGGCCATCGCCCGCCATACCGGCAAAAGCATGGCCGCCGCTGGCAGCGAGGCCGGTGGCAACCAGGACTACCTGTACGCCAGCCGCCAGATCACGTTCTACAGCGACCAGATCCGTGAGCCAGATGTACCGCGCATCCTCGACAACGCCTTCCTGATGTCCAGTTCGCGCAACTACATCGACAGCCTGCGGGCCCAGTCACTGCGTGCGATCGAGACCATCACGCTGGAATCCGACACCCTGTTCGCCTTCGGCCGCGCCGATTTCCAGAGCCTGAAAAACGAAGGCCAGCATCAGCTGAGCGCCATTGCCAGCAAGCTGCTGAACACCCCGAATATCGGCAAGATCATCATCTCGGGGCACGCCGACCAACTGGGTGACAGCCAGGGCAACCTGCAGGTTTCGAAACAACGGGCGCAAACCATCCGCACCTATCTGGTTGGCAAGGGCGTCCCTGCCGAACTGGTGGTCGCGCAGGGTGAAGGCAGCCGCAAGCCATTGGTCAACTGCGACATGCAACAGCCGCGAACGCAGTTGATCAAGTGCCTGGAGCCCAACCGCCGGGTGGAAATCGAAGTGCGTGGGCTTAACTGAGCCGCGCCGCAAAAACCGGTCGCCGGGGCCTCACAGGATGAGGCCCGGGCGGCGGCAAGCTACCTCTGCCGGCGCGCCCGGCGAGGTCAAAACCAAGGGGCGCATGAGCAACCCTTTACATGTTGTTAATGGAGAGTTTCACAATGGCATTTGACGCGTATATCCAAATCGACGGCATCCCAGGCGAAGTACTGGATGAAAAACACAAGGACTGGATCGAAGTGCTGGGCTACGAGTACGGCGCCACCCAGGCTACGTCGGCAACCGCCAGCTCCTCGGGCGGTGCGTCCTCCGAGCGCGTTGCCCTGAGCGACTTCAAGATCCGCAAGGCAGTCGACAAGGCATCGGCCAAACTGTTCGAACACTGCTGCACCGGCAAGCACATCGCCAAACTGAAGCTGAACGTGAACCGCGCCGGTGGTGACAAGGTCACCTACCTGACCATCGACATGGAAGAAGTGGTGGTCTCTTCGGTCAAGTTTGTCGCCGGTGGCAACCAGAATGGTGAAGACAAGGCGGTCAGCGACCTGCCGGTTGAAGAAATCAGCTTCAACTTCGCCCGCATCAAGACCACCTACACCCAGCAGAACCGCACCGACGGCCAGGCCGGCGGCAACATCGTAGGTGGCTGGGACCGCACCGCGAACAAAGTGTTTGCCTAAGCACGTACCGAACCATGGGCCGCTTCGGCGGCCTGTGTTCCGCAGCGCGCCGGGTTTTCCGGCGCGCTGTTCACTAGCCATGTCCAGAGTGTTCTATGCCTGAAATTCTCAATGACCTCTCGCTGGCCACACTGGTCGCCCCTATCGAGGGTGGCAGTGGCGAAGACTTGAGCTTCTCTGCCTTGTTCGATCAGATCAAGGAGGCACGCCGGGCGGACCCTGACTACCTGACCCAGGGCGACTGGCAAACCGACTTGAAGACTGCCGACTGGGAGCAGGTGATCAACCTGTCGGCTCAAGGGCTTGCGCAGCAAAGCAAAGACCTGATGCTGGTGGCCTGGCTCTGCGAGGGGCTGGCCCAGCGTGAACACTTCGAAGGCATCACCTTTGGCCTCGAGCTGACCGAACAGCTCCTGGTTGCGTTCTGGGAAACACTGTACCCCACCCTCGAAGACGGCCTGGACGAGCGCGCGGCGCGACTGTCCTGGCTGAAGACCACGCTCACCGACATTGCCGGTGGCTTGCCCATTATCCAGGGGCAGAATTTTGGCGTGTTGCGCTATGACGAATCACGCCATGTAGAGAACCTCGCCTTGCAAAACCCCAAGGCGATGCAGACAGCACTGAACGAAGGCAAGATCAACGCCGAGATCTTCCAGCGCTCGGTAGCGCTTACCGACACCGATTACCTGCGCGCCAAGGCGCAGCAGATCGCTACCAGCCTGAATGCATGCAAACGCCTGCAGGCCAGCGCCGACCGCCTGTTCGGCCACGAGGCGCCCAGCTTTGCCAGCCTTGCCGACATGCTTTCGCGTGCCAGCCAGCTGGCGGAAAAACTGCTCAAGGACCGCGGCGTAGAGCTACACCCCGCCATCCCGGAAGAAGCACAGCCACAGGCCATGGCTGCCAACCTCCACGAAGCAGGTGAGCCGATGAATGCCACGCCCCCGACGACCGCGCCAGCAGCCCTGCGCACCACCCCGCTGACCCGCGACGAGGCATTCACCATGCTTGCGGGCATCGCCCAGTACTTCAAACAGAGCGAACCGCAAAGCCCGGTACCCTACCTGATCGAACGTGCGATCAAGTGGGGCAACATGCCGTTGGAAGGCTGGTTGAGTGACGTGATCAAGGACAACAATGTGGTGGACAACATCCGCGATGTGCTGGGCACCCGCTAGGGGCTGCAATAAAAGCCTTGAGACGAACGTCAGGTAAGGCGAAGACAGCCGGCGCCCTGCCACCCCACCGGCTCTATCAGGTAGATTCCTTGACTGCTGCCCACGCAAGGGCGCTGCAATTGCTGTTAACTTGAGCGCACTGCTCAGCTTCAGACAAGGACTGCTTCATGCCTCCAAGCCCGACCACCCCAAGCGGTTTCATCCGCGTCCGTGGCGCCCGCGAGCACAACCTGAAGAACATCGATGTCGATATCCCCCGCGACGCCTTGGTGGTGTTCACCGGCGTGTCCGGCTCGGGCAAGTCCTCGTTGGCGTTCTCCACGCTGTATGCCGAAGCCCAGCGGCGTTATTTCGAATCGGTCGCGCCCTATGCCCGGCGCCTGATCGACCAGGTTGGCGTGCCGGATGTCGATGCCATCGATGGCCTGCCGCCGGCGGTGGCCCTGCAGCAGCAACGCGGCACGCCGAGTGCACGTTCCTCGGTGGGTAGCGTGACCACCTTGTCCAGTTCGATCCGCATGCTCTATTCCCGCGCTGGCCATTACCCGCCCGGGCAAGCGATGCTGTACGCCGAAGACTTTTCTCCGAACACGCCCCAGGGCGCTTGCCCGCAGTGCCATGGCCTGGGCCGTGTCTACGAGGTGACCGAAGCGACCATGGTCCCCGACCCGTCGCTGACCATCCGTGAGCGTGCGGTGGCGGCGTGGCCAATGGCCTGGCAAGGGCAGAACCTGCGCGACATCCTGGTCACGCTGGGCTATGACGTCGATATCCCTTGGCGCGACCTGCCTCAGGCGCAGCGCGACTGGATCCTGTTCACCGAAGAGACGCCCACCGCCCCCGTGTACGCCGGCCTGACTCCGGCGCAGACCCGCGAAGCGCTCAAGCGCAAACTCGAGCCCAGCTATCAAGGCACGTTCATGGGTGCCCGGCGTTACGTGCTGCATACCTTCATGCACTCGCAGAGCGCGCAGATGCGCAAGCGTGTGGCCCAGTACATGCACCCCAGCCCCTGCCCGCTGTGCCAGGGCAAACGCCTGAAGCGCGAAGCGCTGGCCGTGACCTTCGCCGGGCTGGACATCGCCGAACTGTCGCACCTGTCGTTGCAGGCGCTGGCTGAGGTGTTCCGCAAGGTGGCGGCAGCCGACTACCTGACCCAGCAGCAGGACGAGCTGACACTGGAAAAACGCCTGGCGGCCCAACGCATCGCCAAAGAACTGCTCGAACGCATTGATACGCTGCTTGACCTCGGCCTCGGCTACCTGGCCCTGGAGCGCAGCACCCCGACCTTGTCTTCTGGTGAACTGCAACGCCTGCGCCTGGCCACCCAGCTGAATTCGCAGCTGTTTGGGGTGGTTTACGTACTCGACGAGCCGTCGGCCGGCTTGCACCCGGCCGACAGTGAAGCGCTGTTCGAAGCCCTGCAGCGCCTGAAACAGGCTGGCAACTCGGTGTACGTGGTGGAGCATGACCTGGACACCATGCGCCGCGCCGACTGGCTGGTGGATGTAGGGCCCGCTGCCGGCGAACACGGCGGCACCATCCTCTACAGCGGGCCGCCCGCCGGCCTGGCCGAGGTGCAACAGTCATGCACCCGCACCTACCTGTTCGATGCCCCGGTACAGGCCACACGCGCCCCCCGCCAGGCCCGCGACTGGCTGAAGCTTGAAGGCATCACGCGCAATAACCTCGATAACCTGAGCGCCGCATTTCCGTTGGGCTGCTTTACCGCCGTTACCGGTATTTCCGGCTCGGGCAAATCCAGCCTGGTCAGCCAGGCCCTGCTGGAACTGGTGGGGGCACACCTGGGCCATGCCGAGCAACGTAGCGAGCCCGAAGCGCAGAGCCTGGAAGACGAACCTGAACAGACCAGCAGCGGCCACGTAAGCGCCGGGCTTGGCAGCATCAAGCGGCTGGTGCAGGTTGACCAGAAGCCGATCGGCCGCACGCCGCGCTCCAACCTGGCCACCTACACAGGCCTGTTCGACCACGTGCGCAAATGCTTCGCGGCTACCGAGCAGGCCAAGGCACAGGGCTTCGACGCCGGGCGCTTTTCCTTCAACGTTGCCAAGGGCCGGTGCGCCAACTGCGAGGGAGAGGGTTTCGTCAGCGTCGAGCTGCTGTTCATGCCCAGCGTGTACGCGCCCTGCCCGACCTGCCAGGGTGCCCGCTACAACCCCGAAACCCTGGCGGTGAGCTGGCAAGGCATGAACATCGCGCAAGTGCTGCAGTTGACCGTCGACCAGGCCCTGCAGGTTTTTGCCGAGCAACCGCCTGCCCGCCGTTGCCTGCAGGTGCTGCAGGATATCGGCCTGGGCTACTTGCGTCTGGGCCAACCGGCCACCGAGCTGTCCGGTGGTGAAGCGCAGCGGATCAAGCTGGCGACCGAACTGCAGCGCATGGCCCGCGGGGCGACCCTGTATGTGCTGGATGAGCCCACCAACGGATTGCACCCGCAGGACATCGACCGGCTGCTGGTACAACTGAACCGCCTGGTAGAAAGCGGGCATAGCGTGGTGGTGGTCGAACACGACATGCGAGTGGTGGCGCAGAGCGACTGGGTGATCGATATCGGGCCGGGGGCTGGTGATGCCGGGGGCAAGGTGGTGGTCAGTGGCACGCCGCAGGTGGTGGCGGCATGTACCGACAGCCGCACGGCGACGTTTTTGGCAAAGGCCTTGTAACCCCTGCGCATTGCCAGTTTCCTGGGCCGCCGATTAGAATGCGATCAATTCTTGATTGCACTCACGCTTCCGGAGCCTCGCGCCCGCCATGCCACCCGCCGAACCTAGCCTCAACCTGCAGGTCCAGACGCTGTACACCGAGCACCATGGCTGGCTGCAGGGTTGGCTGGGCCGTAAACTGGGCAATGCCTGCGATGCCGCCGACCTGGCTCACGACACGTTCGTGCGCTTGCTCAGCCGCCAAGGCAACCCCTACTTTGGCAACGAACCCCGGGCCTTGCTTACTCATATAGCCAAGGGCCTGGTGGTCGACCGCTGGCGCCGCCAGGATGTCGAGCGGGCCTACCTGGAGGCCATCGCCCATTTGCCGCAACCCGAGGTGCCTTCGCCGGAAACGCGCTGGCTGATCCTTGAAACCCTGTACCGCATCGACGCCATGCTGCGCGACATGCCGGCGCGGGTACGTCAGGTGTTCCTGCTGTCACAGCTGGACGGCCTGACCTACGCCCAAATCGCCGAACAGCTGCAGGTTTCGCTGATCACGATCAAGCGCGACATGCGTACGGCATTCCTTGCCTGCCTGAGCATCGAGTGATGGTGCAGCGCATTGACCCGCTGATCCTGGGCGAAGCGGCTGACTGGCTGGTGCAGCTGCAATCGGGCACCGCCACTGAGGCCGACCACCGCGCCGTGCAGGCCTGGTGCAAGCGCAGTGCCCAGCACGCCCAGGCGTGGCAGCGTGCAGAGGCCATCCTCGGTGATTTCCGCCGCCTGCCCACACCGGTTACCGGTGAAACCCTGCGCCGTCTGAGCCGTAACGGCGCGGTAAGCCGTCGCCAAGCGCTGCATCGCCTGGGGCTGTGGCTGCTGGCAGCACCGGCAGCCTGGCTGGCCTGGCGCGAAACGCCGTGGCAGCAATGGACCGCCGATGCGCATACAGCGGTGGGCGAACAACGCACGCTGACGCTCGCCGACGGCAGCCAGGTGCTGCTTAACACTGACACCGCCATCGATATCACCTTTGACGCGCGACAGCGCCGCATTGACCTGCTGGCGGGCGAAATTCTACTGACCAGCGCCAAAGACCCTGCGACCCCGGCCCGGCCACTGTCAGTGCGCACCCCGCATGGGCAGGCAACTGCCAGGGGCACTCGCTTCAGCGTGCGTATCCATGGCCCGCTGACCCAGGTCGCCGTCCTGGAAGGCGCAGTCGACACTCGACCGCTGCATGCCGACAGCCTGTTGCTCAAGGCAGGCGAGCGCAGCGCTTTCGATGGGGACCGGGTGCTACCAGCCTCACCGCTGGAAACCGGTGACCTGGCCTGGGAGCACGGCATGCTGCTGGCTCGCGACATGCGCTTGGCCGACCTGCTGCAAGAGTTGGCCCGCTATCGCCCCGGCGTGCTGCGCTGCCACCCGGCAGTGCGAGAGCTGAAGGTGTCTGGCGCATTCCCGCTGGCCGACACCGATGCCAGCCTGCGGCTGCTGAGCGACACCCTGCCGGTGAACATTCAGGGCATGACCCGCTACTGGGTAACTGTGGAGCCACACGTGTGAAGCCCTGGCAACGCTCCCGGTGATCGCGCCAAGCTTCAACGTGTGAGCAGGACAGTTGTTCCCACGATGGGCAGCACGATTGATACCTTTTCCTGCGTCGTCCGGTGATGAGTGCAGAACCTTCATTTCTGCACCCACAGGACCCACGCATGACGCCTCGCCAGCCGTACCGCTTGCCTTTGAAGGCCCTGAGCCTAGCCATCGCCATGGCCGCCCTGGCCCCCACCGCGATGGCAGCCGACACCTCCGCGCGCACTTACCACCTGGCCGCAGGCCCGTTGGCCGATGTACTGGCGCGCTTTGCCGCCAACGCCGGGGTGGCGTTGTCATTCGACCCGGCCCTGCTCAGGGGCGTACAAAGCCAAGGCCTGGAGGGCAGCTACAGTATCGCGCAAGGCTTTGCCCGTCTGTTGGCCGGCAGTGGCTACAGCCTGATCACTACCGACAGTGGCGGTTATACCTTGGCGCCGACGGTCGACCTGGGCAATGCCGTGGAACTGGGCGCGACCACCATCAACAGCGACCTGGCCGCCAGCACCGATACCTGGCAAGGTGGCCAGGTAGCCCGTAGTGCCCGCCTGGGCGTGCTGGGCGACCAGGCAATCAGCGACGTGCCGTTCAGCGTTACCAGCTATACCGCCAAGACCATCGCCGACCAGCAGGCCCGTACCCTGGGTGACGTGCTGCTCAATGACGCGTCAGTGCGCCAGTCGGCGGGCTTTGGCAACTTTTCGCAGGTGTTCACCATTCGCGGTTTGCCGCTGAACACCGACGACATCAGCTATAACGGCCTGTACGGGGTGCTACCGAGGCAGATCGTGACGACCGAGGCACTCGAGCGGGTCGAGGTATTCAAGGGTTCCAGTGCTTTTCTCAATGGGGTCGCGCCACAGGGTAGCGGCATCGGAGGGGCGATCAACCTGGTGCCCAAGCGTGCCGAAGATAGCGCCACGCGGCATGTCACCCTCGACTACGCCACGGGCGACAACGTGGGTGGCCACCTCGACCTGGGCCAGCGTTTTGGTGAAGACAACCGTTTTGGCGCCCGCATCAACCTGGCTCAGCATGACGGTGGCAGCGGCGTCGATGACGAGGCCCAGCATTCCACCCTGCTTGCCGTAGCCCTTGACTACCGTGGTGAACGGCTGCGCCTGTCCACCGACCTGGGTTACCAGAAAGAGCGTATCAACCAGGGCCGTGCGGTGATCTACCCCACCGGCAACAAGGTACCCCGGGCGCCATCGGCGCGAGACAACTACTCGCAGGCCTGGAGCTGGTCGCAGCTGGAAGACACCTACGGCATGCTCAACGCCGAGTACGACCTGAACGACGCCTGGATGCTGTATGCCGGCGCCGGGGCCAAGCATACCCGTGAGAACGGCGAGTATTCCTCGCTCTATGTCAGTGACGGGAATGGCACTGCACGCGGCGGGTTCCTCTATGCGCCCCACGACGAAGACAACAAGAGCGCCGTCGCCGGCGTCAATGGCCGCTTTGCCACCGGCCCGGTCAGCCACCGGGTCAATTTTGGCCTGTCCGGCCTGTGGGGTGAGCAGCGCTCGGCCTACGAGGCGCTGGCGGCCAGCAAGCGTTATGACAGCAACCTTTACAACCCGGTCAAGGTGCCGCGCCCGACCGATACCTATTTCGGCAGCGATTTGCACGACCCGCGCATCGTCGGCAAGAACCGCAACAAGAGCGTCGCGTTGTCCGACACCCTGGGGCTGCTGGATGACCGCGTGCTGTTGACCGTGGGCGTGCGCCGGCAGTCGATCAGCGTCGACAGCTGGGCGACTGCCACAGGTGTGCGCAACACGCCTTACGATGAGTCGATCACAACCCCGGTGTATGGCCTGGTGATCAAACCCTGGGAGCATGTGTCGTTCTATGCCAACCGCATCGAGGGCCTGGCCCAGGGGCCAACGGCACCATCGAGTGTCAGCAATGCCAACGAAGTATTCCCGCCCAAGCGCAGCAAACAGGTAGAGGCCGGGGTGAAGCTGGACTGGAACAGCTTTGGTGCGAGCCTGGGCGTGTACCGTATCGAGCAGCCTAACAGCGTGACCTATCGCGCTCCCGGGGCAGCGCTGGACACGTTCAGCATGGACGGCGAGCAGGTCAACAAGGGGGTGGAGCTGAACCTGTTCGGTGAACCGCTAGACGGCTTGCGTCTGCTGACAGGCGCGGTGTTCATGCACACCGAACAGAAAAACACGGCCTATGGCAGCAACGACGGCAACCGTGCTGCTGGCGTGCCGCGCTTTCAGTACAACCTGGGCGCCGACTGGGATGTGCCCGGTATCGAAGGCGCCGCGCTCAGTGCCCGGCTGCTGCGCACGGGTGGCCAGTATGTGAATGCGGCCAACAGCCTGAGCATCCCCGCCTGGACCCGGGTGGACCTGGGCGGGCGCTACCGCTTCAAGCTCGACGACAAGCAGGTGACATTGCGCGCCAATGTGGAGAACGTGGCGAACAAGGCGTACTGGGCTTCGGCGTCGACCTCGAACAACTACCTGACGCAAGGTACGCCGCGGGTTTTGCGCTTGTCGGCCAGTGTAGACTTCTAAGACGCCTTGATGAGCAAGGCTGAACGCTGCAGCGTCTAAAGTTCCTGCAGGGTGCCCCGGGTGCATCCGCAGAACATGATGTGATTGCCACTGGCCTTTCACGGACAAGCCCGCGAAAAGGCCAGAACAGGCTTACATCCACCAAGCCAGCACCACCGGCAACCAGGCAAACGACAGCACCGTAGAACACATCACCAGGTTCGCCACCTGCTCTGGCTCACGGTTGGCCCGCACCGCCATCAGGTAGTTGAACACGGCTACCGGCATCGCCGACTGCACCATCAGCACCGCACGCTCCAGGCTGTCCATACCCAGTACCGCGCCCACTGCCCAGCCCACCGCAGCCCCCAGGCCAATGCGCAAGCCGCCCAGCAGCATGCCGCTGCCCACGTGACGCAGGCGAATGCTGGCCAGTGATACCCCCAGGGTCAGCAGCATGAGCGGAATGGTCATGCCGCCCAGCAGGTCTGCGGTGTTGGCCAGCCAGCGCGGCAGTTCGAAATCGAGAAAAATGATGGGCATGGCGCCGGCCAGGCTGATGACGATAGGGTTGCGCAACAGCGCCTTGAGCGAAGCCGCCGTGCCGGAGATGGCCATGCCGATGGTGAACTGCACGATCGACAGGGTCAGGAAGAATGCCACGGCCAGGGCCAGGCCATGCTCCCCGAAGGCATACAGACTGATCGGCAGGCCCATGTTGCCGGTGTTAGGGAACATGAACGCCGGCAGCAGTACCCGCCAGTGCATGCCCGACGCGCGACACACCAGCAAAGCAGCCAAGGCCATCCCCAGAGTGCACAGCAAGCAGGCCACGGCCATGCTGGTAAAGGCATTCGGGTCCAGCTCGGTACGGCTGAGGGTGGACAGTACCAGCGAAGGTGTGCCGACGGTCATTACCACCCGGGCGATGAAGTCAGTGGGGTAATCCAGGCCCTTGCGGGCCCAGGCAAAACCAATTCCGGCGACGATGAAAACCGGGGCCAGGACTGCGAACAGCGACGCGAACATGGGGGCCTTCCTTGGTGGGGTTCAGCATTATGCAGCACTCAGTGAGATTACCGGGCCGATTTCAACGCACGCAGGAGCCGCCATCGAAAATGTCTGTGGAAGACATGTTCATGTCGCGCTGAGACTGCGGCGTCTCGTCGCACACCCGAGCCCCTTGGGCAAAAGCGTCCAAGCCCGTAGAATCCCGCTTCCTTTTCGCCCGTCGCCTTGAACGGTGGCAACCAGCAGCAATGACAGAGTCAGCGCCTGAACACATGAACGCACATGTGAAGTAGGCTCAACCCTCCCCGCCCGGCCCATCTCCCATAGCGCCCAGCGGTTGAGTCTTGCCCAGGTCGCATCCGTGTCGCCACTCGCCCCTTGCCGGGTCGAGCCGGTGTGCGCGCCGAGAAGGTGCTCATTCCGCTCATCCAACTAGAGGTACGTATGTCTCCGCGTTTGCTGGCCATGGCGCTGGCGCCCCTGCTCGGGCTGTTCATCATTGCCCTGGGCAACGGCTTCATGTCTTCCCTGACCACCCTGCGCCTGGGCGCCGCCGGTGAGTCTGCAACCACCATTGGTATCGTCTCGTCGACCTACTTCATCGGCCTGACCCTCGGCGCCATCTTCAACGACCGGCTGATCCTGCGCATCGGCCACATCCGCGCCTACACCAGCTTCGCCTCGCTGATCGCCGTGACCATCCTGCTGCAAGGGTTGTTCTACGAGGTCACCTGGTGGTCGGTGCTACGCCTGATCAACGGCTGGGCCGCAGTGGGCGTGTTCCTGGTGATCGAAAGCTGGCTGTTGCTGGCCGGTGACGCAAAGATCCGCGGCCGCTTGCTGGCGCTGTACATGATCGCCTTCTACGGCGCCGGGGTGATCGCCCAGGCTGGCCTTGGCGAAATCACCCAGCTGGGCGATACCGCCCCGTTCATGCTGGCCGGCGTGCTGGCCGCCCTGTCGGTGTTGCCGATCGTGATCCTGCCGCGGGTGTCGCCGCTGCTGGACCAAGTCGAACCCCTCAAGCCCCGCCAGTTGCTGGGCGTGGCACCGTCGGGCCTGGTCGGCTGCTTCGGCTCGGGTGTAGCGATTGCCGGCATTTATGCGCTACTGCCACTGTACTTGCAGCGCATCGGCCTGGAGGTGGGTGAGGTCGGCAACATGATGGCCTGGGTGATCCTTGGCGCGATGCTGCTGCAATACCCGGTCGGGCGCTGGTCCGACCGCAAGGACCGCCTCGATGTGCTGCTCGCGCTGGCCGCGTTGTGCGTTGTCCTGTCGCTTGTAACGGTGTTCCTGCCATCGGACTCGTTCCTGCTGCCGGCCATGCTGTTCCTGCTGGGTGGTGGCGTGTTCACCCTGTACCCGGTGGCGGTCAGCCATGCGGCCGACCGCGCGCCGTCCGATGCGCTGGTGCCGATGATCCAGGGCCTGCTGCTGATCAACTCGCTGGGCTCGGCCATGGCACCGGTGGCCATTTCGCCGATGATGACCGAGTTTGGCGAGGCTGGGCTGTTCTGGGCGTTTGCCGTGGTCAACCTGGCCATGGTGTGCTTCTTCATGTGGCGCCGCGGCAAGCGCCCGGCGGCAGAGCACCCGGCGCCGTTCACCGCTTCGACCACCTTCTCGCCAACCGGTGCCGAGTTGCGGGTGACCGAAGACCTGATGCATGCGGCGCAGGAGCATCCGCCGCTGGAGCCGGTCGAAACCCCGGCGACCGCACAGCGCTCGGAATCCTGTTGATTGCCACTCGTCGCCCAGAAGGCACCCCGCCAGCAGCTGCCAGCCAAACGAATGACAGATCTTGCACAAAGGAGAAGTCCCATGATCCGCATTCGCCCGCTGTCCCTGAGCCTGGCGCTGGCCCTGACCAGCCTCACCGGCGCTGCCTTCGCCGCCACCGACACCCATACCGACAGCCATCCGCAAACTGACCAATCCGGCGGCAAGACCGCCGGTGAAGGCAGCAGCGTCAACAGCCCCGGTAGCAGCAAAGGTAACGACAGCAGTGACACCGGCAGCAACACCGATGCCGCCGACGGTGCCTCTGGCGGCTCCAACAGCACCGGCGAAGCCACCGGCTCTGGTGCCGGAGCCAGCGGAGGCACTGCCGAGGACCAGGACAGCCGCTGAAGCAGACCTGGGCTAGACTGAGCCGTGACGCCCTGCCAAGGATTGACCATGCACCTCAGACACTGGCTGTTCGCTGCTTTGCTGCCCTGCACAGCGTTGGCCGCCGCAGGCGGCCAAGGCGCGATGTCGGTCAGTTCCTCGTCTTTCACCGATGGCGGCGTCATTGCCCTGCAACAGGTCGGCCAGGACCCGGCATGCGGTGCCGGTGAAGAGCGGACCCCGCAACTGAGCTGGGACAACCTGCCCGCAGGTACGCGGTCGCTGGCCCTGATCATGTTCGACCCGGACGGTGGCAAGGGTGTGGGTGTGGTGCACTGGGTGGCCTACAACATCGATCCCGAACACGATGGGCTCAAGGAAGGCACGGCGGGGTTGAGCGGGCCCTACGTGACAGTGGGCCGCAACTCCCGTGGCACCCAGAGCTACCGCGGCCCCTGTCCTCCCGCCGGCGACAACCCCCATCATTACGCCCTGACCCTGATTGCCACCGACCTGCCCTTGGGTACCTTGCCCGAGGGGCTGGACCGCAGCGGCCTGCTGCAACTGCTGCAAGGCCACGCCCTGGGGGCGCAGAGCCTGGTCGGGCGCTACGGCCATTGAACCAGTCAGTACAAAAATAAATGATCGGCCCCATAGCATTTATCCATTGAATGGCCCGCACGAACTGAAGTAAGCTCGGGCTCATTCACTGGAGAGCAACATGCCGAAACACACCCGCAACCACGCCAACCACACCGGTCGCAGCCTGCGCCCTGTGCTGGCCGTTGCCGGCTGCGTGGCACCTGCCAGCTATTACTTTGGGTATTGGTTTAGCCACTAGGCGCCGATACCCACCCGGCGTCCACCTTCGAGGGGCCGCCGAACATGAGAATACTCAAACCCCCGGTCGGCCTCCCGACCGGGGGTTTTGTTTTTCAGGCCTTTGACCAACACAGATTCACTTTGAGGACAGATTCATGAACTACGCCACTTATTACTACGCAAACACCTGCGCCTGGCGATTTAGCCAATCCCGTTCGGGCCAGCCTGCCGCCTCCGATCGGTCTTCTACAGGTGGCAATGCAGCAGCCAATACGAATTCAACGATCTGTCGAACACCTCGATAGGGCCGACCATGCGGGCTTGAACCCGCTGTCCGCCCAGGGAAAAACGCCATGCACGCTTCCAGCCTCGCCCTGCCCCTGACCCAGCCGCAAGCGGCCAACACCACTGTCAGCAAACGCCTGCCCAGCCCGCACCTGCTCAAGCAGCAGATGCCACTGCCCAGCGAACTGGCCCAGCAAGTCCAGGCCCATCGCCAGGCCATCCGCAACATCCTCGAAGGCCGCGACCCGCGCCTGCTGGTCATCGTCGGCCCCTGCTCGATTCATGACCCACGCTCGGCCCTTGAATACGCCGACCGCCTGGCCGCCCTTGGCCGCGAAGTCAACGACAAGCTGCTGCTGGTGATGCGCGCCTACGTCGAAAAACCGCGTACTACAGTGGGCTGGAAAGGCCTGGCCTACGACCCGCACCTCGATGGCAGTGACGACATGCACTCGGGTATCGCCTTGTCTCGCGGGCTGATGCTGAGCATGATCGAACGCGGCCTGCCGATCGCTACCGAGTTGCTGCAACCGATGGCCGCCGGTTACTTCGACGACCTGTTGGCCTGGGCGGCGATCGGCGCACGCACCACCGAATCGCAAATCCACCGCGAAATGGTCAGTGGCCTGGAGCTGCCGGTCGGCTTCAAGAACGGTACGGACGGCGGCATCGCCATCGCCAGCGACGCCATGCGCAGCGCGGCCCACCCACACCGCCACTTCGGTATGGATGCTCAGGGCCACCCGGCGATCATCGAGACCTTGGGCAACCCGGACACACATCTTGTACTGCGCGGCGGCCACAAAGGCCCGAACCATGATGCAAACAGCATCGCCATGGCCCGCCAGGCATTGGCCAAGGCCGGTCTGCAGGCACGGATCATGGTCGATTGCAGCCACGCCAACAGCGGCAAGGACCCGGCGCGCCAGCCAGCGGTCTTCAATGATGTGCTGGAACAGCGCCTGGCCGGCGACCGTTCGTTGGTCGGCGTCATGATCGAAGGGCACTTGTTCGATGGCTGCCAGGCGTTGGGCAAGGGCACACTGAAATACGGTGTGTCGATTACCGACGGCTGCCTGGGCTGGGCCTCGACCGAAACCCTGTTGCGTGAGGCGGCACAAAAACTGTAGGCCAATGGTTGCAAGCCTGGCGAGACATACCCCGGACAAGTGCGCTAGGCTTGCCTTTTTACCCCCAAGGAGCAGTACCCATGGCCCGTGCAACCGCCCGCCACATTCTGGTCAGCAGCGAAGACAAGTGCAACGAACTCAAAGCCCAGATCGAAGCAGGCGCCGACTTCGCTGAAATCGCCAAAGCCAACTCCACCTGCCCGTCCAGCCGTCAGGGCGGTGACCTGGGCTCGTTCGGCCCAGGCCAGATGGTCAAGGAATTCGACACCGTGGTCTTCAGCGCACCGGTCAACACCGTGCAAGGCCCGGTGAAGACCCAGTTCGGCTACCACCTGCTGGAAGTGACCAGCCGCCAGGACTGATTCACCCCTCCCGGTGATCAGCCCCCCTGTGGGAGCGGGTTTACCCGCGAAGAGGCCAGACCAGACAACCTCGTTGCCTGCTCCGACGCATTCGCGGGTAAACCCGCTCCCACAAGTATTGTGGGGGCTTGTATTTTCGTGCATGGGCTTTACGGTCCAGGCCGCTCCCACCCACGCCCTCACGGTCTACGGCGAAGCCCCCCGCTACGCCGCCAGCTTCAGGCATTTCGACTATGTAAACCCCGACGCCCCCAAGGGCGGCATCTTGCGCCGTTCGGCCATCGAGATCGGCCAGTTCGACCATATCCTTCCCTATATCGACAAAGGCATCGGTGTCAGCGAAGTCGATGGCCTGCTGTACGCGCCACTGGCGGTACGCTCTTACGATGAACCCTATACCGTTTACGGCCTGATCGCCCGGCGCATGGAGCGCGGCCCCAATGATGAGTGGCTGCGTTTCGACATCGACCCACGCGCCACCTTCGCCGATGGCAGGCCGGTGCGCGCCGAAGACGTGCGTTTCACCTTCGACCTGCTGATGAGCAAGGGCAGCCTGAAGTACCGGACCCAGTTCGCCGACGTGGCCCGCGTGACCGTAGAACGCCTGCACAGCGTGCGATTCGACTTGAAGCCCGAGCACGGCCGCACCCTGGCGCTGGACCTCGCCAGCCTGCCGGTAATGCCCGAGCACGACCTGCAGCAGCGCGACTTTGCCAACGGTGCCGGCTTCGACAAGCCAGTCGGCAGCGGGCCATACCGCATTGGGCGCATCGACAACGGCCGCAGCATCACCTTCGAACGCGACCCGTCATGGTGGGCACGTGACCTGCCCGCCAGCCGTGGCCGCTACAATTTCGACAAGCTGCGCATCGAGTACTTCGGCGACACCGAAGTGGCGCGCCAGGTACTCAAAGGCGGTGGCTACGACTACAACCGCGAGTTCTCCGCCACGGCCTACACCTTGGGCTACAACGGTGCGCAACTGGACGACGGCCGCCTGCAGCGCGCCCACCTGGGCCCGGCCAAACCGCAGGTGGCCCAGGGTTTCGTGTTCAACCTCGACCAGCCGCAGTTCAAGGACCGCCGTGTGCGGCAGGCGCTGGGTATGTTATGGGACTTCGAGTGGAGCAACCGGCAGATGATGCGCAACCTGTACATCCGCCAGCAAAGCGTGTTCTCCAATACGCCGTTGGCCGCTCGCCAGTTGCCGGATGCGGGCGAGTTGAAGCTGCTCGCCCCCTTGCGCGGCCAAGTGCCAGATGAAGTGTTCACCACGGTGTTCACTGCCCCGGTCACCGATGGCTCGGGGATCGTCCGTCAACAGCAGTTGCAGGCCCTGGCCCTGCTCGAACAAGCCGGCTGGCACCCCGAAGGCGACCGCCTGGTCAATAGCCAGGGCACGCCGCTGGCGTTCACGTTCCTCAATGGCCAGGCGGGCCTTGAACGCCTGCTGCTGCCGTGGAAGCGCAACCTGGCCCAGATCGGCGTGACCCTGAATATCCGCAACGTCGACTCGGCCCAGTACGTCAACCGGCTGATGGCGCGCGATTACGACATGATCGTCACCGGCTACCCGGTCACCCTGTCGCCGGGCGCCGAGTTGTACAACTACTTTGGTTCGGCGGCCGCTCACGACCCCGGCTCGAACAACCTGATGGTTTTGCAGGACCCGGCCGTAGACCACCTGATCGACGGCCTGGTCCGCGCCGACACCCAGGCCGACATGCTGCGCCACGCCCATGCCCTGGACCGCGTGCTGCAATGGAATTACTACTGGATCCCCAACTATTACCCGCCGGGCAGCTCCACCGTCTGGTGGAACCGCTTCGGTCTGCCCAAGGTCCAGGCCACCTATGACGAGGGTCTGGACACCTGGTGGGAGGTAAGCCCTACCCCGCTGACCAACGCGCAGATGGCCGAACGCCGGAAGGCCTCGCCATGACCGCTTATATCCTGCGCCGTCTGTTGCTGATCATCCCGACGCTGCTGGCAATCCTGCTGGTCAATTTCGCCATCGTCCAGGCCGCGCCGGGTGGGCCGGTGGAGCAAGCCGTGGCGCGCCTGCAGGGCATCGGTGGCGGCGCACCCGGCGCGCGAGCCGAAGTGGTCCATGGCGAATCCCGGGCCACACGCGGCCTGGACCCGAAACTGATCGAAGAAATCAAGCGCCAGTATGGCTTCGACAAATCCGCCCCCGAGCGGCTTTGGTTGATGCTCGGCCAATATGCCCGGCTGGATTTTGGCAACAGCTTCTTCCGCGGCGCCAAAGTCACCGACCTGATTCTCGACAAGTTGCCGGTCACCCTCTCGCTGGGCTTCTGGGCCACGCTGATCACCTACCTGGTGTCGATTCCGCTGGGCATCCGCAAGGCGATGCGCCACGGCAGCCGCTTCGATGCCTGGAGCAGCGCGTTGATCGTGATCGGTTACGCCCTGCCTTCGTTCCTGTTCGCCCTGCTGCTGATCGTCCTGTTTGCCGGCGGCACTTCGCTCAACTGGTTCCCGGTGCGCGGCCTGGTCTCGGACAATTTCGACGAGCTCAGCCTGCTGGGCAAGGTCGCCGACTACTTCTGGCACCTGGTGCTGCCGGTTGCGGCCCTGGTGATCGGTGGGTTCGCCACCCTCACGCTGTTGACCAAGAATGCCTTCCTCGACGAGGTTTCCCGCCAATACGTGGTCACTGCCCGGGCCAAGGGCCTCAGCGAACGCCGCGTGCTGTATGGCCATGTGTTGCGCAACGCCATGCTGCTGGTGGTGGCCGGGCTGCCACAGGCGCTGATCACCGTGTTCTTTGCCGGCTCGTTGCTGATCGAGGTGATCTTCTCGCTCGATGGCCTGGGCCGCATGAGCTATGAGGCCGCCGTGTCGCGGGATTACCCGGTGGTGTTCGGCACGCTGTTCATCTTTACCCTGGCGGGCCTGCTGATTCGCCTGATCGGGGACCTGTCTTACACCCTGCTCGACCCGCGCATCGACTTCGATACGAGGGCGCACTGATGCTATCGCCCCTGTCGCGCCTTCGCCTGCAACGTTTTCGCCGCCACCGCCTGGGCTGGGTGTCGCTGTGGTTGTTTGCCGGCCTTCTGCTGCTCAGCCTTTGCGCCGAACTGGTGGCCAACGACAAGCCACTGCTGCTGGGCTACAAGGGCAATGTGTACGTTCCGGCGCTCAAACGCTACACCGAGCAGCAGTTCGGCGGGCAACTGCCGTTTCAGCCCGACTACCGCAGCGCCTATGTGCGCCAACTGATCGCTGAACAGGGTGGCTGGATGCTGTTCGCACCTATCCCGTTCAGTGCCGACACACCTAATTACGACCTGCAGGTGCCCACCCCCAGCCCGCCCAGTGCCAGCAACTGGTTAGGCACCGACGACCAAGGCCGTGACGTGCTGGCGCGGGTGCTTTATGGCACGCGGGTATCGCTGCTGTTCGCCTTTGCCCTGACCGTGGTCAGTGTGCTCATTGGCGTGGCGGCGGGCGCCCTGCAAGGCTACCACGGGGGCTGGGTCGACCTGCTCGGCCAGCGCTTGCTGGAAGTATGGTCGGGGTTGCCAGTGTTGTATCTGTTGATCATCCTCAGCGGTTTCGTCGAGCCGGATTTCTGGTGGCTGCTGGGGATCATGGCGCTGTTCTCCTGGCTGACCCTGGTCGACGTCGTGCGCGCCGAGTTCCTGCGTGGGCGCAACCTGGAGTATGTAAAGGCAGCGCGGGCGTTGGGGTTACCGGACAGTCAGGTGATGTTGCGGCATATCTTGCCCAATGCCATGAATGCCACGCTGACCTATGTGCCGTTCATGCTGACCGGGGCGATCACCACACTGACCGCGCTGGACTTTCTGGGCTTTGGCATGCCAGCGGGCAGCGCCTCGCTGGGCGAGCTGGTGACCCAGGGCAAGCAGCACCTGGAGGCGCCGTGGCTGGGCTTTACCGCGTTCTTTGCGCTGGCGGTGATCCTGTCACTGCTGGTGTTTATCGGGGATGCCTTGCGTGAGGCGTTTGACCCCCGACGATGAGTTTTCAGGCCTGCCCTTTTCGCGGGCTTGTGCCAATACATGATTCAGGATGTTCACCCATGCACGACAGCGACAGCCTCAAGGACTACCCCCAGGTACGGCAACTGGCGATCCGCTCACTGTTCGAGATCATCGAGCAGTCCAGCGAGGGCACGGTGATCGTCGACCGCCAGGCACGCATCGTCTGGATGAACGAACGCTACGCCCGACGCTTTGGCCTGGCCGACGCTGCCAGTGCCATCGGCCAGCCGTGTGAAACGGTGATCCCCGGCAGCCTGATGCGCGACGTGGTGAGCAATGGCCGGCCCATCCTGCTGGACATGCTCGACACGCCGAACGAACCATTGGTGGTCATGCGCCTGCCCATCCACGATGACCAGGGCGCGCTGATCGGCGCCATCGGCTTTGCCCTGTTCGACGAACTGCGCAGCCTGTCGCCGCTGCTCAAGCGCTACGCCAGCATGCAGCAGGAACTGGCCTCGACCCGCTCGCAACTGCGCGCCCGCCAGGCCAAATACAGCTTCGCCCAGTTCGTCGGCAGCAGCGCGCCCAGTCTGGAAGCCAAGCGACGCGCCCGGCGTGGCGCCGGCAGTGATTCGCCCGTATTGCTGCTGGGCGAAACCGGCACCGGCAAGGAGCTGCTGGCCCACGCCATTCACGCAGCATCAGCACGGGCACACAAAGCTTTTGTCAGCATCAACAGCGCAGCCATCCCGGAGACGCTGCTGGAAGCCGAATTCTTCGGTACTGCGCCGGGTGCCTTTACCGGTGCCGACCGCAAGGGCCGCAGCGGCAAGCTGCAACTGGCCGAAGGCGGCACGCTGTTCCTCGACGAGATCGGCGACATGCCGCTGGCCCTGCAGAGCAAGCTGCTGCGGGTGCTGCAGGAAAAGGAATACGAACCGGTCGGGTCGAACCAGATGCTGCGCAGCGATGTGCGCATCATTGCCGCCACCTCCATCGACCTGCAGGCTGCCATGGCCCGCGGGGCCTTCCGCGCCGACCTGTATTACCGGCTGAATGTGCTGCCGATCGATGTTCCGCCGTTGCGGCAACGGCTGGAGGACCTGCCCGCGCTGTGCGAGGCCATATTGGCTGAGCTGGGCAGCCAGTACGAGCTGGAAGCTGAAGCGCAGCAACTGCTGGCCAGGCATGCGTGGCCGGGGAACATTCGCGAGCTGCGCAATGTGCTGGAGCGCGCGACCCTGCTGGCGGATCAGCCCCGGCTGGGGGTTGCGGACCTGCGTGCGGCATTGGGGCCATTGAGCCCGCTGGCTGAAGCGCCCGTGCGGCAGAGCTACCGTGAGGCCTGCGAGGCCTTTGAACGCGGCCTGATTGCCGGGGCGCTGGCCGAACAGGGAGGAAAAGTGCCAGAGGCAGCGGCAGCCTTAGGGCTGGGACGGTCGACGCTGTACAAGAAGATGGCGGCACTTGGTCTCTGATTGGAGACTTTTGTTTCTGATTTGAGATTACCGCCAGAGCTGCGCCCTTTAACACAGGAAAGCCAGCGATGGGCTGTAAGGCAGCCCATGGCGTCTCTGATTGTAGACACAGACTTCTAACAAAACCCTTTAACCCTTACAAATCAGCCAGT
The DNA here is from genome assembly GCF_043105275.1 of Pseudomonas sp. TYF_14. Classification (NCBI taxonomy): domain Bacteria; kingdom Pseudomonadati; phylum Pseudomonadota; class Gammaproteobacteria; order Pseudomonadales; family Pseudomonadaceae; genus Pseudomonas; species Pseudomonas sp. TYF_14. Next base: position 136,746 of record NZ_JBICLK010000087.1, on the reverse strand, counting down.
TACATACTTGGCACGATTCCCGCTATCTCCTGCTCAACGATAAAAACAAGACTCACCCAGGAGACCCACCCCGATGACCGTGCTCATCGCACTCGCTGCTTTGGCCTTGCTGATGCTGGCCGCCTACCGCGGTTACAGCGTAATCCTCTTCGCCCCCATCGCCGCCCTCGGCGCTGTCCTGCTCACCGACCCTGCCGCCGTCGCCCCTGCGTTCACGGGGGTGTTCATGGAAAAAATGGTCGGTTTCATCAAACTGTACTTCCCGGTATTCCTGCTGGGGGCGGTGTTCGGCAAGCTGATCGAGCTGTCCGGTTTCTCCCGCTCGATCGTCGCCGCGGCCATCCGCCTGCTCGGCACCCGCCAGGCGATGCTGGTCATCGTACTGGTCTGTGCCCTGCTTACTTACGGCGGTGTTTCGCTGTTCGTGGTGGTGTTCGCGGTGTACCCGTTCGCCGCCGAAATGTTCCGTCAGAGCAATATCCCCAAACGCCTGATCCCGGCCACCATCGCCCTGGGCGCATTCTCGTTCACCATGGACGCCCTGCCCGGCACCCCACAGATCCAGAACATCATCCCCAGCACCTTCTTCAACACCACCGCCTGGGCCGCACCGTGGCTGGGCCTGATCGGCACGCTGTTCGTGTTCTTTACCGGCATGGCCTACCTGCAGCGCCAGCGCAACAAGGCCCAGCGCGCCGGTGAAGGTTATGGCACCGACTTGCGCAACGAACCGGAAACCGCTGCCGACCTGAGCCTGCCCAACCCTTGGCTGGCGCTGTCGCCGCTGATACTGGTGGGGGTGATGAACCTGGTGTTCACCCACTGGATACCGCATTGGTACGGCCCCAGTCACAGCCTGCAATTGCCAGGCATGAGTGCACCGGTACAAAGCGACGTGACCAAGCTGACGGCCATCTGGGCTGTGCAGGCCGCGTTGCTGGTGGGCATCCTGATGGTCCTGGTGTGCGCCTTTGGCGCCATTCGTACACGCCTGGCCGAAGGCACCAAAAGCGCGGTGGGGGGTGCCTTGCTGGCGGCCATGAACACCGCTTCGGAATACGGCTTTGGCGCGGTAATCGCCTCTCTGCCGGGTTTTCTGGTGCTGGCCGATGCCCTGCGCAGCATCCCCAACCCCTTGGTGAACGAAGCCATCACCGTGACCTTGCTGGCCGGCATCACCGGCTCCGCTTCGGGCGGCATGAGCATCGCCTTGGCAGCCATGGGCGACACGTTCATCGCCGCCGCCCACGCGGCCGATATCCCGCTGGAAGTGCTACACCGGGTAGCCGCCATGGCCAGCGGTGGCATGGACACCCTGCCGCACAATGGCGCGGTGATCACCTTGCTGGCGGTGACCGGCCTCACCCACCGCGAGGCCTACAAGGACATTTTTGGTATTACCCTGATCAAGACCCTGGCGGTGTTCGTGGTCATCGCCACGTTCTACGCCACTGGCATCGTCTAAGGAGCATTGCATGACCCTTGAAGGCAAAACTGCACTCGTCACCGGTTCCACCAGCGGCATTGGCCTGGGCATCGCCCAGGTATTGGCCCGGGCTGGCGCCAACATCGTGCTCAACGGCTTTGGTGACCCGGGCCCCGCCATGGCGGAAATTGCCCGGCACGGGGTGAAGGTTGTGCACCACCCGGCCGACCTGTCGGATGTGGTCCAGATCGAGGCTTTGTTCAACCTGGCCGAACGCGAGTTCGGCGGCGTCGACATCCTGGTCAACAACGCCGGTATCCAGCATGTGGCACCGGTTGAGCAGTTCCCGCCAGAAAGCTGGGACCAGATCATCGCCCTGAACCTGTCGGCCGTATTCCATGGCACGCGCCTGGCGCTGCCGGGCATGCGCACGCGCAACTGGGGGCGCATCATCAATATCGCTTCGGTGCATGGCCTGGTCGGCTCGATGGGCAAGGCAGCCTACGTGGCAGCCAAGCATGGCGTGATCGGCCTGACCAAGGTGGTCGGCCTGGAAACCGCCACCAGTCATGTCACCTGCAATGCCATATGCCCGGGCTGGGTGCTGACACCGCTGGTGCAAAAGCAGATCGACGATCGTGCGGCCAAGGGTGGCGATCGGCTGCAAGCGCAGCACGATCTGCTGGCAGAAAAGCAACCGTCGCTGGCTTTCGTCACCCCCGAACACCTCGGTGAGCTGGTACTCTTCCTGTGCAGCGAGGCCGGTAGCCAGGTTCGCGGCGCCGCCTGGAACGTCGATGGTGGCTGGTTGGCCCAGTGACGGGCGGCCTGGGCCTGGCGACGGTCGCGCATTCGTTTATCAGCAAGGAGGCCTTATGCGCCCTACCCCAATGACCGCGATTCTGGCCCTGAGCCTGGCCGCCGCCGCACCTGCGATGGCCGCCAGCCTGAAGGACATCGCGCCCTACCCCGAGGCGGAAAAAGGCTTCACCCGGCAGGTTATCCACCTGCCGGCCCAGGCCGACGAGTCGGCCTATAAACTGGAAATCCTCGCTGGCAAGACGCTGCAGGTCGACTGCAATCGTCAGCGCCTGGGCGGCAACCTGGAAGCACGCACCCTGGAAGGCTGGGGCTACAATTACTACCGCCTGGACAACGTCAGCGGCCCGGCCAGCACGCTGATGGCCTGCCCGGACGGCAAGAAGACCGAGGCCTTCGTGCCGGTGGTCGGCGATGGCTTCCTGCTGCGCTACAACAGCAAGCTGCCGGTGGTGGTGTATGTGCCCAAGGATGTCGAAGTGCGCTACCGCGTGTGGTCGGCATCGCAGGATGTGCAGAAGGCTAAAGTAGAGTAGGCAGGACCGCTTTCTCTGCTGGGTCAGCCTCTTCGCAACACGAGGCTGATCCTGCCCTGAGCCTGCTTTTGTTCCGGTAAAGGAGATTCGGCATGAACGATGTGCTCTGGCGACCGTCCACAACGCAGATCGAGGCCAGCCGGATGGATGCCTTCCGCCGCCGGGTCAACCTGCGCTACAACCTGCAACTCAACGACTACCAGGCCCTGCACGGCTGGAGCATCGAACAGCGGCCCGCCTTCTGGCAAACCCTGGCCGAGTATTTCCAGGTTCATTGGCATACCCCACCCAGCCAGGTGCTCAGCGAAGGGCCGCAAATGCCCGATGCACAGTGGTTCGCCAATGCCACCCTGAACTTTGCCGAACACCTGCTGCGCCGCCGTGACGACCGCCCAGCCGTGGTCGCCGTACGCGAAGACGGCCAGCGCGAAGTGTTCAGCCATGCTGAACTGGCCGCACAGGTGGCCGGGCTGCAAACGGCATTCAAGGCGGTAGGTATCGTCCCAGGCGACCGGGTAGCCGCCATCATGCCCAATACCTGGCAAACACTGGTGGCCATGCTCGCCTGCACCAGCCTTGGCGCGGTCTGGTCTACCTCCTCGCCCGAGTTCGGCGTGCACGGCATCATCGACCGCTTCGGCCAGATCGAACCCAAGCTGCTGATCGTCTGCGCCGGTTACCAGTATGCAGGCAAGGCCATCGACCAGGTGACCAAGGTCAACCAGGTGTGTGCGCAGTTGCCTGGCCTGGAGCACCTGATCGTGGTGCCCCATACCCGCAAAGGCACGCGTGCCGATGAATTCCAGGCAGCCAACGTCAGCCTGTGGGATGACTTTTTCCAGCCCGGCGGCGAGCCCCGTTTCACCCCGCTGCCGTTCGACCACCCGCTGTACATCCTCTATTCCAGTGGCACCACTGGCGTGCCCAAGTGCATTGTCCATCGCGCCGGAGGCGTGCTGTTGCAGCACCTCAAGGAACACGGCCTGCACAACGACCTGAAGGCCGATGACGTGCTGTTCTACTACACCACCTGCGGCTGGATGATGTGGAACTGGCTGGCCAGCGGCCTGGCGGTGGGTGCCACGCTGGTGCTGTACGACGGCTCGCCGTTCCACCCGGGCCCCGAGCGCCTTCTGGACCTGATAGAGGCCGAGGGCATCCACGCCTTCGGCACCAGCGCCAAGTACCTGGCGGCACTGGAGCAGGCAGGCCTGGAACCTGCCAACAGCCACTGCCTGACCAGCCTGCGGCTGCTGCTGTCCACCGGTTCGCCGCTGTCACCGCACAGCTATGACTATGTATACGACAAGATCAAGGCCGACCTGTGGCTCGTGTCCATGTCGGGCGGTACGGATATCGTCTCCTGCTTCGTGCTGGGCAACCCGACCCTGCCTGTGCGTCGCGGCGAAATCCAGTGCAAGGGCCTGGGTATGGCGGTGGAGGTGTGGAACGAGCAGGGTCAGCCCGTGGTGGACGAAAAAGGCGAGCTGGTGTGCACGCGCAACTTCCCCTCGATGCCACTCGGTTTCTGGAACGACCCGGACGGTCGCCGTTACCACGATGCCTACTTCAGCCAGTTTCCGGGGGTGTGGGCCCAGGGCGACTACGCCGAGCAGCGTGCCAGCGGGGGCATGGTGATCCACGGTCGCTCGGACGCCGTGCTCAACCCGGGCGGCGTGCGCATTGGCACGGCGGAGATCTACCGCCAGGTGGAAAAGGTCGAACAGGTTGTGGAAAGCGTGGCCATCGGCCAGGACTGGAACGGGGATGTGCGGGTGGTGCTGTTCGTGCGCCTGCAAGACGGCCTGCAGCTGGATGAAGCCTTGCGCCAGCACATCCGCCAGGTGATACGCCAGTACACCACGCCCCGCCATGTGCCGGCGGTGATCGCCCAGGTCAGCGACATACCGCGCACCATCAGTGGCAAGCTGGTGGAACTGGCGATTCGCGATGTGGTGCATGGGCGGCCGGTGAAGAACACCGATGCCCTGGCCAACCCGGCGGCGCTGGAGCAGTTTCGCGATCGCGCAGAGCTGAAGAGCTGAAGAGCTGACATTCATCGCGGCCATTTAGGCGCGATCGCTTCAACGGGATTCAATCAGGCATAATGCCGCCTTTGTCCCCGATGCACAGGTAGCCCATGAAAGCCCAAGCCCGCCACATTCTGGTCAAGACCGCTGACGAAGCCGAAAAGCTCAAGCAGCGCATCGCCAACGGCGAGGCTTTCGACGTGCTCGCGAAAAAGTTCTCTCTTTGCCCATCCGGCAAGCGCGGTGGTGACCTGGGCGAAATTCGCCCCGGGCAGATGGTCGGCGCCATCGACCAGGTGATCTTCAAGAAGCCTTTGCGTGTGGTACACGGGCCGATCAAGAGCAAATTCGGCTACCACCTGGTGCAAACGTTCTACCGCGACTAACGCGCTAGCCCTTTGCCACCTGACATTTTTGCCAGTTGTGGTCGTGACGCACTCCTCTATACAACCCCGGTAACCCTGTGCACCACGCGTGGTGCGCAGGTCTCCCTGGAGAATGGAGGATTTCCTGATGCGTCTACGCCTGATGCTGACCCTGGGTTCGCTCCCGCTGCTGGGCATGGCCTCGCCCGCTGCACACGCGGCTTGTACCTTCTCACCCGGCCCGGGTAACGACACCTACACCTGTGACAGCGGCACTGCGCCCTCGCTGGTGGACACCAGCGGTGATAACCGCCTGGTATTCCCGGCATCCGGTAGCGGCGCCATCACCGGCGACGTAACCTTCGGCGCCGGTAGAGACAGCATCGACATGGCCTCTGGCAGCGTCGGCGGGAACGTCAACCAAGGCGCTGGCATCGATGACTTCGTCATGAGCGGCGGCGTCATCGAAGGCAACCTCAACCAGGGTGATGGCCTGGACACCTTTCACATGAGCGGCGGCTGGATCAAGGGCACGTTCGACAGCGGCGACTATGCCGAAATGGACGACGGACGTATCGGCAACGTCAACATGCGGCTGGACGAGAACACCTTCATCATGCGTGGCGGCAGCGTCGACCGGAACGTCATCACGGCCTTCGACAAGGACTACATCGAAGTCTTCGAGGGCAACATCGGTGGCAACATCAGCGTCAGCGGTGGCGACGACCAGGTGCTGGTGCACGGTGGCCAGGTTGGCGGCGATGTGTTGCTGAGCACTGGCAACGACCGCTTCACCTGGGACGGTGGCCGTATTGGCGGGCGCGTGGATGCCGGGCCAGGTGATGACACGGCACTGCTCAAAGGCCTTACGCCCGAGGTGCTGAGTATCACGTTGGACGGCGGCGAAGGTAACGACAGCCTGACGTTCGATGCCAGCCAGCCGGCAGGCGGTGCCCACTATGTGAACTGGGAGCGCGTGGCGCTGAACAACGGCAGCCGGCTGGCACTTGATGACACGCTGGTACTGGGCGACAGCAACAGCAGCACGGGCAGCCTCGCCCTCGACGCCAGCAGCCGCATCACGTCACGCCAAGGGGTAATCACTGCGTTTGCCCCTGGCCAGCGCGCCGCAATCAGCAACGCAGGCACACTTGACCTCACCGCCGGCAATGATGCCATGGGCCGCTTGCGCATCGAGGGCGATTACACCGGCAACAACGGCACCCTGCGCCTGAACAGCGTGCTGGCCGGCGATGGCGCTGCTTCCGATCGCCTGGTGGTCAGCCGCGGCGCCATCGCCGGCTCTACCCAGGTGCTCATCAACAACCTCAACGGCGCAGGTGCGGCGACTGCCCAGAACGGCATCCAGGTGGTCGAAGCCCGTAACGGCGCCACCAGCACGGCCACCGCCTTTGTACAGACCAAAAGGCTGTCGGCCGGTGCCTACGACTATCGGCTGTTCAAAGGGGGCGTTACTGCCGGCAGTGAAAACAGCTGGTACCTGCGCTCGACGCTGGTTGCGCCACCCGCTCCAGCCCCTGTGCCGGCACCGGGCGAGCCGCCGGTGATCGCCCCAGCCGTCACCCCGCCCGTCGCTGCGCCAGCGCCCGGCCAGGCCGAGCTGCCGGCGCCGGTGCAGGGCCAAAGCCTGCCGCTGTACCGCCCCGAGGTCCCGGTGTATGCCGCAGCGCCGCGGGGGGCCGCGATCATCGCCCGCCAGGCACTGGGCACCTTCCACCAACGCCAGGGCGACCAGCTGTTATTGCAGGGTGAAAGCGCCCTCCCCGCCAGCTGGGGGCAAGCCTACGGCGGCACGCTGCGCCAGCAATGGAGCGGCACGGTCAGCCCGAGCCTGGATGGCGACCTTTACGGTTTCAAGGTGGGCCAGGACCTGTATGCCAAGGTTGGCGACAACGGTTACCGCCAGCATGTTGGTATCTACGTAAGCCATAGCCGCCTGGACGCCGACGTCAAAGGGTTTGCCCTGGCCGTTCACGACCGCAGCGTGGGCGACCTGAAGCTCGATGGCGACAGCGTGGGCACCTACTGGACGCTGGTCGGGTCACAGGGCGCGTACCTGGACGCGGTGTTGCAATACACCCGCCTGGATGGCCGCGCCCGCTCCGAGCGTGGCGACACGCTGAACCTCGACGGCCACGCCTGGACAGCTTCACTGGAATCGGGCTACCCCATCACCCTGTCCGAGCGCTGGCGCGTGGAACCGCAAGCTCAGCTGATTGCGCAAAAGGTCGCGCTGGACAGCGCCCGCGACAGCGTCTCGCGCATCAGTCATGACGCCCAGGTCGAGCTGACCGGCCGCTTGGGCCTGCGCCTGGAGGGTGCGTTCACGGGGAGCAGCGGGCGCCTGTTGCAGCCCTATGCGCAGGTCAACCTGTGGCACGGCGACGGTGGGCGCGACACCTTGACCTTCGATGACGCTGACAAGATCAAGACCGATTACCGCTATACCTCAGTGCAACTGGAAAGCGGTGTGGTAGCGCAGGTCAACGAAGCGCTGAGCCTGCATGGCGGCGTGCAGTACACCGCCAACCTGGACAGCCGCCAGCAGGAAGCCAGCGGCGTGAACCTAGGCGTGCGCTGGCAGTTCTAGCGGCGCGCAGCCAGCAGACCGAGACCCGCGCAGCCCAGCAAGGACGCGCTGACCCGGTTGAACATCCGGCGTGGGCCGGGCTGGCTGAACCAACGCTGCATGTAGGCGCCCAGGCCTGAGTAGATGGCGATGGCCGCCCATTCCAGCAGCAGGAACAACACACCCAGCCAAAGGAACTGCTCACTCACCGGGGTGCTGCTACCGACCGAGACGAACTGCGGCAGGAAGGCGGTAAAGATCAGGATGGCCTTGGGGTTGCCGGCCGCCACCCAGAACTCCTGGCGCGCCAGGCGCCAAGTGCCGCCTGGGTGATCGCTTGCCACCACGGTCTCGCTCACGGGTGCGCGCCACAGTTGCCAGGCGATGTAGAACAGGTAGGCCGCGCCCACCACCTTGATGGCCAGGAACAGGTATTCGCTGGTATGCAACACCACTGCCAGGCCCATCGCTGCCAGGGCGATCATGCCGCAGAAGGCAAGGATACGGCCGGCGCCGGCCACGCAGGCGGTGCGCAGGCCGTAACGGCTGGCGTTGTGCAGTGACAACAGGTTGTTAGGCCCTGGCGCCATGTTCAAGGCGAAGCAGGCAGGGATGAAAAGCAGCAGGCTTGAAAGGTCCATTCTCGTTTTCCTCTGACAACAGCCCTCTATTTCGGCGCGTTCCGGGCCCTGCGGTCAAGTAACAGCCAGCGATAAAAACTGTACGGGTTCACGGTACCTGTTACCCTGCCGGCAATACCGAGGAGCCTGTAATGCCCCGTTCCCACGCCGACCTGTGGCGCGATCCGGCCCTGGCACATGTCGAAAGCCGGCGCGCCTGCCACAGCCGGGCCTGCTACAAGGCCCACAGCCACCCGACGTTTTCCATCGGTGCGGTGGATGCTGGCCGCAGCCATTTCACCGGGGCTGCCGACGGGCAGCAACACTTGGCGCCCGGCACGCTGGTACTGGTTCCGGCCCACCGCGTGCATGCGTGCAACCCGGCCCCCGGCCTGGCGTGGAGCTATCAGATGCTGCATGTGGATGCCGACTGGCTGACGCAGTTACGCCTGGAGTCGGGCTTTGGCGGTATCGAAGCCGGCGAACCGGTGCGTATCTGCAGGGAGGCCGAGGTATATCGGCAGTTCTGCGCGCTGAACAGGTTACTGTTTTCCAGTGCCTGCAATGGCGAGAAAGATGCGGCGCTGATTGCCTTTTTGGGGGACCTGGATTTTTCCGCGCACCCACCGCTGGCAGCGGCCCCCGCCCTGCAAGCCGCCACCTTGAGCGGGTTGCTTGCACGCATCGAACACCAGGACCCTGCGCAATTGAGCCTGGAGGTGTTGGCGCGGGAGGCCGGGCTTGGGCGCTATCAGCTGATCCGCGCGTTTCGAGCGGCTACCGGGTTCACGCCGCATGCCTACCTGCTCAATGCCCGGGTCAATCGCGGGCGGCAACTGTTGAGTGAAGGGCTGGCCCTGGCGGAAGTGGCCTACCAGCTTGGCTTTGCTGACCAGAGCCATTTCCAGCGGGTGTTCAAGGCCCATGTGGGGGTTACGCCGGGGCAGTACCGCGGAAACTGAAAGCTGCTGCATATGCAATATTGTTCAATACGCCAGAACGGGCCCGGCAGCAGACTGCGGTTTTTTCCGTAGAGCAGCCCCCAATGCAACAATTCATGATCATCGCCCTGGCCCACTTCCTTGCCCTGCTCTCACCTGGACCGGACTTTTTCCTGGTCGCACGCAACGCGATCAGCAGCGGCTGGCGCATCGCCAGCGGCGCCTGCCTGGGCATAGCGCTGGCCAATGGCGCGTTCATCGTCATCGCCTTCACCGGGCTTTCGGTACTGCAGCAAGGCAGCCTGCTGTTCAGCGCCCTGCAACTGGCCGGCGCCAGCTACCTGCTGTACATCGGCGTGCTGTTCCTGCGCCATGCCGGGCAAACCAGCCTGGGCACAGTCGCCGGCAGCCAGCGGGTGCATGGCTGGTGGCGCAGTTTGGGCATGGGCTTCTTGTCTGGCATCCTCAACCCCAAGAACGCGCTGTTCTATGCCAGCCTGGCCAGCATGGTCGCCAGCGTCAGCCCCAGCTGGAAAACGGCCTACGCGCTATGGATGTTCAGCATCGTCCTGCTCTGGGACTTGCTGGTCGCCGTGGCCATCGGCAACCAGCGGGTATTGCGGCGCTTCGCCCGCAGCCTGGCGTGGCTGGAGCGGGCCTCGGGGGTCATGCTGGTGATGTTGGCGGGGGCGTTGTTGCTGCATCTGGCCCGGGGCTGACTTGTTGCAAGGTGCGCATGTCGACCAAGGTGAAATGGCCGCTGGCCCAGCCCCCTGTGTCCAGGTGCCACACATTGCCCAGCAGCTTGGCCTCCAGCACCGGGGTGTGGCCGACCAGCAGGGCTCGCAGGCCCTGCACCGGTTGGGTGTCTCCCTCTTTCAGGCGCCGACGTGACCACTGGCACACTTGGCGCACTTCAGGGTCGTCATCCAGTTCCAGCCAGGAGCGTAAGTCTGTCCAGTCGGCAAACGGGCTGTCTGCATGCAGCAGGCCTACCAGACCGTCCGCACTCTCCACTTCCATGGCAATCGGCAACTGCTCGAAACGCTCCACGAAACGCAGTTGCTCGCGCCGCGGCAAGTCAAGGAACCAACCACCCCCGGCGGCGCGGTACATGCCCAGGTCGAGCCGCCCACCGCGCACGCGGGTGATTGCCAAGGCCTCATGATTGCCCTGGACGGCATGGAACCAAGGCTGGGCCAGCCATTCCAACGCTGCCTCGCTGTGCGGCCCACGGTCGACCAGGTCACCCACGCTGAACAGGCGGTCCACCGCCGGATCGAACCCTACCGCATCCAGGCATTGTTGCAGGCGCTGGAAGTGGCCATGGATATCGCCCACGGCCAGATCCCGTCCCCGGATATTGGCGATCATCCGCCGAAACCGTGCCATTACAGTGTTCCTCCGCTGGTAGCACCCTGCCCGGCTTCGCGCGGGCCGTGCGCATGGCGCTGTCACTGGACAGCATGGCACAAGGTACCGTGGCTGCGCAGGTTGGGAGGCGTTTTGCTGCGCACCCCAGGCTTCCTGAAAAACCCTTCACTGGAATAGGCGTTGGTGCCGGTAGTATGCTCGGCCCGTCAATCTTCACCAGGGAATGGTTCTGATGAAACTGTGCGCCGTACAACTGGCGTCGCTCAAGGGCGATTTGCCACGCCATCTGGTTTGCATCGAGCAGGCTGCGGCCCTGGGTGCCGAACTGGTGGTGTTCCCCGAGCTGTCGCTGACCGGCTATGAGCCGAGTGTGGCGCGCCAGGCCGCCCTGCCCGTCACCTCCGCGCGCCTGGACCCGCTGCAGGCAGCCTGCGACCGCTTGGGCATTACCGTTGCCGTGGGCCTGCCATTGCCGACGCCCGACGGCCTACGCATCGGCATGCCCATCTTCTGCCCTGAGGCGCCGCGCCAGGTCTATGCCAAGCAGCGCTTGCATGATGATGAGCTGCCTTACTTCACCCCAGGTGATCAGGCATTGCTGCTGGAGGTGGGTGAACACCGGGTGGCGCCGGCGATCTGCTACGAATCGATGTTCCTGGCGCATGCCGCCGTTGCCCGCGAGCGCGGTGCCGACCTGTACCTGGTCAGCGTTGCGAAAACCGCCAAGGGTATCCGCGAGGGATATGCGCACTACCCAGAGGTGGCACGCGAACTGGGCATGCCGGTATTGATGGCCAACTGCGTGGGGCCGGCCGACACTTTCATTGGTGCTGGCGGTTCTGCAGCATGGGACAGCCAGGGGCACTTGCTGGCCAGCCTGGATGACCACAGTGAAGGGCTGATCGTACTCGACACCCGCAGTGCCAGCGCGATCACCCTGCCCTTGAACCCGTACCTTGCATGATCTATCTGTTTCTAGCGTTGCTGAGTTACGCCTGCACCTACTGCCTGGTCGGTTTGCTGATTCAGGGTCAACTTGCCGATGTGGCCGAGGGTTTGCGCCATCGGCCCGATGCGCCTACGCCCGGCGAGTACCTGCGTGAGGTCGGGCCCCGCGCACGTCAGGCCCGGCGGCAATACACCCTGATCGCCGGTTCGGTGCTGGCCGTGCTGGCCTGCCTGATCGCCAGCGGGTTCGGTTGACGCCTTACAGGTCCAGCGCCAGGCTTTGCCGCCCTTCCAGCGCCAACAGATACTGCTTGGCCGCCAGGCCACCGGCAAAGCCGGTCAGGCTGCCCGACGCGCCGATTACCCGGTGACAGGGAGCAACGATCGAAATCGGGTTGCGGCCATTGGCAGCGCCAACCGCGCGTACCGCCCTGGGGTTGCCGAGCTGCCGTGCAATGTCGCTGTAGCTGCGGGTTTCGCCGAACGGTATCGCCAGCAATGCGGCCCACACCTGGCGCTGGAACTCAGTACCGGCAAAGTCCAGCGCCAGCTCGAAACGCTGGCGCTTGCCGTCAAAGTACTCACCCAGCTGGCGAGCGGTTTCCCGCAATACCGGGCACTGGTCGTCCCGGTGCAGTGCGCCCAGGCGTACGCGGTTTTCCCGCTCCTCTTCCCACAATACGGCTGCCAGGCAATTGCCACGGGCCACAAGGGTCAGCATGCCGACGGGCGATGGCATGATCGTGAATGCGCTGGACATAGCGGGCTCCTGCAAGTTGCGATCGGCCCACTGTACGCATCCACAGTCCTTGATGCACCCGCTTTCTTGCTCAGTTCATTGCGCAGCCGGCAATGTGCCGCGCCTGGCTGAGCGTGACCTTGGGGATCAGCTCAGCTGGAATGCGTGATGTTGCCGACAGGTTGTAGACATGGAAATGCTCGCTGACCACTTCCCTGGCCATCAGCTTCAACGACGGCAGGATGCGGCTGTCCCAATGCTGGTCGAGTCCGCACGGCGAAGACGGGCCCTGGCCGTCCTCGTAAAAGCGCCCGACGCTCTGGTCGAGGTCTACCCCCACCAGCAACACTTGCTCGAAGCCCAGGTGATAGGCCAACTGCAAGGCCACATAAGCCACCGTGCGGGCATCGAAAAAGCCATGGGCCATGTCTTTACTGAAGGCGATCGAGCGGCTGCGTTTGCTCCACAGTGCCCGGTTGCACACGCAACTGTCACCATGGCCACGCAAACCGTCCAGCAGGCTCGGCATGTCGGCTTTGTGCAAGGCATAACACTGAGTGTGGGCTGGCACATCGGCACGCGCATACTGCTCAGGCCACAGGGCCAGGCGTTCGCTGTCGCGCACGGCAGTGGCGAACAAGGCCGGCTGTTGCTGGCAAAAGCTTTTGTCGGTGCACACGTAGAAGAAGGGTTTGATGCCGTGTTCGGCGGTCATGGCGACCGACCCGTTCATGGCGATGATGGGCAAGTGCGCAAACTCGCCCAGCGGAAAATGTTTGGCAGAAGCGCCGGAGGCAAGGATCACCACGGGGCCCTGCTGGGAATTGCGACACGCCTCGAAACCGGAGAACGCCCCGCGTTCAGCGCTTGGCTGCGAGGGAAGTGTGTTCATCAATGGCATCTTCAACTGGACAGTACAAACCACACTACTGATCCGTGTATATGCCGTGGCCGCTTTTACCTAACTTTACGTCGGTGAACTTAAGTCAACCGCCATTCCCTTGTTTGGCGGGGTTTTGGGGCTGCACACCAGCAAAGATCACGCCAGCAACAAGATGGGGCTAAGGGTGCCTGGCCAATGCAGGCTGGTCCAACTGCACACCTTCATGACAGACCACCAAGGCCAAAGGTTGTTCCCCCCACTGCGGATCAGGAATACCGATCACCGCGACCGAGGCGACGGACGGGTGCTGGCTGATCAGGTTTTCCAGCGCCACCGAACTGACCTGCGGGGTGCTTCGCATCGGACGACAGCGGGTTTTCATTTGATGACAGTACTGTCGACCCACCGGCGTTCGGACCAGCGCCTTTATTCATGAGGCTGCTTGATGGTTACCTCTTGCGAGACTAATACTTAAATCTCTGCCTGGGGAGGCACGAAAAATGCAACCAAGATTCGTTATCGTTCCCGCTGTGCCGATCGAAAAGGAATCGTTCCGCGTTGGCAGCCGCTACTACGCCGCTACCGTGTGTGGAGGGTTCGACATTTATGACAATCAGGCAAAGGAGCGGCTCAAACCCAGCTATCCGAGCCGAATGGAGGCGCAGGTGAAGTGCGAACATTTGAACAAGCGGGATGAGTTGGGATAACTGCAGGCGATCGGGGCGGCACAACCCGTTCGGGTCACTGATTCAATCCAGGCATTGCCTGACAGCCTGGCGTAACTTGTCGCCAGACAGAAAGCTGCCCTTGTAGAAGGTCGCGCGGCTGCCCTCGTGAGCGTCAACCACATCAAGCACATCGTCGCTTGCCACGGCGCTTGGCGCCGTGAGCCGGTAGCCGTGGGCTATCGACTTCTGCGTGGCCTGTGGCGCCAGCGCCTGCCATTTCGGCAGGACACAGGCGGCGTACTGCTGCGGCGATTTCCTGGTCAGTTGGCTGGCAGTGGGTTTGCCGGGGGTTGCGCAACCGGCGAGGCAGGCAACCAACACAGTAGCGATAAAAATACGAAAGTCAGGCATTTGCAATCGGCCGTTATGGATAGGCTGCATTTTAACGGGGGTGACGTCGCGTTACCAATCAACCAAAGTCTTGCTGCAGGACGGCGCCCAAGCGGGATCCGTGCAGCGCACCTGATATTTCTGCCAGTAGCAAGGTCACGCTGCAACAGTGAAACTGCCCATGGCACATCACACCACGACTCGGCAGGGGCTTCAGACTATGCAAACCAACGCCAACAACACTCAGTTCTTCTATCAGAATGGCAAACTCGTCACCCTTAAAACCGGTGAACAAGGCCGTAGCATCTTTCGCTCGCCGGACGTACCACTTGCCGAGCGACAATCAGACGACACCGACGCCGGCGGATTGCTGGCAACTGACGACAAGGGTTCGGTGCTGCAGGTACAGCAGAAAAGCTGAAGTCCTCATGATGCTCCGGCACCATTGCGAACCAAATGCGGGCTCAGGGCTTGGCTCCCCTGTACAAAACGATGGCTGCTATATCCAGGGCCAGCACACTGCCGACAATCACGAACATGATGTACAGATCTTCAGAGAGCATTGCCGTATCCCCCAGATGCACCGGTTTCAAAAGGGGTAAGCAAATACTGATCCAGTCAGTGCATCAGGAATGCGAGCTGAGACTCAGCTGAACTTCAACTTGACCACTTTGCTCAGCGCCCAGCCACTGAAGACATAGAACGCATCCAGGTAGAAGCGCCCTGCATAGTTGGGCAACGGTGATTGATTCAACAGCACATCCGGCTCGGGCGCGGGAGGAAACAGTGCATAAAAGCCGTTGGGCAGAACGGCCAGTACCAGCAATAACAGGTAAGTCGAGGCTTGTAGCAGGGTGGCACGATTACTGGATCTGGCGGACCACTTCAGCCCGTAGTAGGCAACCAGGCCGGCAACAGGCAAAACCCAGAAATGCGTCGGAATCCCAATGAACATTTCGGCAACTACGCTTCTTGCTTCCACCTGCGACTCTCCATCCAAATACAACGATTATTACGGGCGGGGCCGGCAAATGCAAAGCAACGCTGCTCAGGCCATACCGGCTCCACCCGCCCTTTTTTGAACGTTGCCGGGCAGGCGATGGGCACACAAAAAGCCCGCTCTCGACGGCGGGCTATTGGTGTGGGGGTTGGATGATTACGCTTTTGAACACATCAGTGCAGCATCCAGCAACCTGCCATGGTCGTACCAGGCATCACGTTGATAGGCCGTGAAGTGGCGCTCGCTTCCCGTGCCCCGCAACTCTACAAGACCTTCTGCCTTGTCGGGGTCAGTGCTTTCGACGAAAAGCCTGACCGCGTTATCACCCTCGACTTCATAAGTTTTCACATTCCCTTGTAGCTCGCCTTTGACGCAGCCCAGATAAGCGGGTGGGCTTTTCACGGTAGTGCCAGCGGTATAATCGTGGCTGTCACGCACATCAGGGTTTTGTGCGCAGCCTGCGACGAACAACGAGGCTGCCCCGATTACCAGTATTGCACCTGCCAGCGATCTTGAGTTTTTCACGCGACACGCTCCTGCAGCCCCATCGAAAACTGGGAAATGTTGCCAAGCAGCCTGCCCCTTTTTTGGTTTTTGTCCTGCCCATGTTACTGCTCAACTACAACAGGGCATCAGGTTTGTTTGCTATATAGGGTTCGGGGCGTTTCCCTCACGCCCTGCCTTGCCCCCGATTACGAGTAAGGCCTACCCATTACCGGGGTCAGGGGATGGCGTTGAGAAACACATAAGTCGCCGCCAGATCGAGTACCAGCACAGCAACCACGCTGAAAATCATGTAATAGCGGTCATCCTGAGTCATTTCTGCGTACTCCGCATGATCAATGTCTCAGGGGTCACAGCAATTCCCGTTCCAGCGCCCTGATGCAGCCCGCTGACACTGCGCCAGCCCAACCGCGCAATCGCGCAGTCAGTCCTTGATCTGGCATACGCCATTGGCTTTGTTCTTACCGGTATACGAGACGTCAGGCGAGCCGTCCGGGTTGATCGACAACGATACCGTTACCCCGCCACCTTTGGCCTCGAAATAGTTGTCATTGAATTTCTTCAGCGTGGCTTCCTTGCCGTTGATGTAGACAGGCCCACCTTTATCGGCATGGACCTCGATATTGCCGGGGCATGTTGCGTTCAACAGCGGAATACCGGCGTGGGCAGCGCCCGATGCGGCAAGCAACAGGCCTAGTAACAAACGCTTCATTTGCAGTGTCCTCGTGGGGTTGTCGGGGTGCGCGCGTTAAAGCAGTCCTGCGATGACGAAGAGGCTCATCGCTCGTTCGAGATGGTAGGCAAGCACATGCAGGGTCATCTCGCTACGCATTTTTTTTCATTCCGTGCATCCAGTCCACCCGTTGGCGGGTATTGCTAGTGGGCGGCCTTTGACTGCCCGGCCCAATGACTTTCAGGAGCACTGCCCATGAACTTCAAATACTCCACCTGCCTGCTTGCCTGCAGCTTCGCCCTTGCGCTGCCGCCCGCCCACGCCCAGACCGCGCTGCCAGAAGCGGTCAAAGTCCCTGATGGCCATCGCGTCCTGCTCGAAACCGTCGGCGTCGGCGAGATCACCTACGAGTGCCGCGACAAGGCCAACACCCCCGGTCAGGCCGAATGGACTTTCGTCGGCCCCAAGGCAGTGCTCAATGACCGTACCGGTAAACAGGTGGGCGACTACTTTGGCCCACCCGCTACCTGGCAGGCCAAGGATGGCTCGAAGGTCACCGGCACCCAGCTGGCAGTGGCACCGGCGGACAATGGCGCCATCCCCTATCAACTGGTCAAGGCCAACCCGGCCGAAGGCAAAGGCGCCATGCAGGGGGTCAGCTATATCCAGCGCCTGGCTACCCGCGGCGGTGTGGCGCCGTCAGTCGACTGCACGGCGCAGAACAAAGGTGCCAGGCAGGTCGTCCAGTACCAGGCTGACTATGTGTTCTGGACAGCCAAGTGACACGCACCCGACCCTACGCCCTGCGAGTGATGATCTACGCTCGATGGCAAGCCCCCCGGCTGGATGGCCGGGGTACTTGCCTTACACAAGGAAGCCACACACGTTGAACTCGCCGGCCGCCCCCTTCGACTTCCACCGCTGCCTGTTAGCCTGTGCACAGGGTGACCGACGGGCCCTGCAGGCGCTCTACGATCACGAAGGCGCGCGCCTGCTGGGCGTTGCCCGGCGTATCGCACGTGACGACGCCACCGCAGAAGATATCGTCCACGATGCGATCATCCGCATCTGGACCCGCGCAGCCAGCTACGACCCGGCGCGCGGCTCGGCTCGAGGCTGGATCTACAGCATTACCCGCCACCTGGCGCTGAATTCGATACGCGATACCCGCCGTGAAACTGTACTGACCGATGCCGACACCGAAACTGCATCAACATTGCACGGGAGGGTTGATGACCTTGACCTCTGGTCCGGCTCAGCAAAGATTTACCGTTGCCTGGAACAACTGCAGCCCGCACCGCAACGCTGCATCCTGCACGCCTACGTGGACGGCTGCAGCCACGCCGAGATAGCCGGTTTATTGGGTGCGCCACTGGGCACCGTCAAGGCCTGGATCAAACGCAGCCTCAAAGCGCTACGGGAGTGTCTGGAATGAAGCCCGATTCTGCCGAAGAACTGGACAGCCTCGCCGGGGAATACGTGCTGGGGACCTTGTCGCCGGAGCAATATGCCGTAACGGCCGAACGCCTGCGTACCGACCCCGCGCTTCGCGCCGCCGTGGATGCCTGGGAGGCCCGGCTGCTGGAACTGACCGCGCTGTCTACCCCGCAGCCCCCTAGCCCCCGCCTGTGGCGCCGTATCCAGCGCAGCCTCGACGAGCTACCCGCACCGCGCATGCAGGCTCGCTGGTGGCAACGCCTCGGCCTGTGGCAAGGGCTCAGCGCCGCGGGGCTGGCGGCAAGCCTGCTGCTGGCGTTTACCTTGCTGACCACGCCCGCCTCTACCACGGAATATCTGGTGGTGCTGGTGGCGCCGAACAGCCAGGCCCCCGGCTGGGTGGTGCAGGCCAGCGACAGCCACATGATCGAACTGCTGCCGCTGGGTAAGGACAAGGTCCCCGACGGCATGGCCCTGCAGTTCTGGACCAAGGGCGAGCAATGGCGTGCCCCGGTTTCGCTTGGCCTGGTCAAACCGGGCGAACCCTATCGAGTTCCGCTGGAAAGTTTGCCACCCCTGGAGGCCAATCAACTGTTCGAGCTGACGCTGGAGAAAGCCGGTGGCTCGCCGACCGGTCTGCCGACAGGGCCGGTGAAGTTCATTGGTCGCGCGGTGAAAGTGATATGACACGACAGGGCCGCAGAACGCGACTGCGGCCTTCGCAAGGCTGGACCTATGGTCAGGCGCGGATCACCTCAAGGCGATCCCGCCCAGCCTCTGTGATGGCGTTCTCTCCTTCATCGCTGATGCGATAACGTCCTGACACCATTTTGGTAATTGAGAACCGGACCAGCCCGCTTTGGGACAAGGCTTGGCCTGCTTCGAAGCTCATTGCCTGCTCCAGGTCGAAGATCTTGATTTCTCCGATTTTGTAGCGTGCAAACGCGACCAAGGCGTTATCCAGTTCTTGTTGACTGATCGTTGTAGCGACGTCCATTCGACCTCCCAGGTCATGAGAGCCCCGGTCCGTGGGGTTGGAGGCAACGAACCGGGTGGCTTGTTGAAGGCGGACCGTACTATGCAGTCACGGAAGTCGCTACTGGCTTTCCATCCATGCTGGATGGGTAGGCAGCACGACATCCACCACACCTACGGTCACTTCAGGCGCCGTCGCCGCATGCCCCGCGCCACCTGCTTCGCGGGTAGACGCGCTCGGAGATCCGACCCCTGCGCCCTGCTCAGACCATGCTCATCGCCGCACGCAGCGCCAGCAGGTAGGTTTCGACACCAAACCCGCAGATCTGCCCGCGCACCACCTCGGCAAATACCGAGTGATGGCGGAATGGCTCCCTGGCATGAATGTTGGACATGTGCACTTCAACCACCGGCACTTCGATAATGGCCAACGCATCACGAATGCCGTAGCTGTAATGGGTCCAGGCACCGGCATTGATCAGCACGGCATCCACCCGGTCCTCATAGGCCTGATGGATGCGCTCGCACATGGCGCCCTCGAAGTTGCTCTGGAAGCTCTCGACCTGCGCCCCCAGCTCCTCGCCCAGGGCCTGTAACGCCTGGTCGATGTCGGCCAGGGTCGCTGTGCCGTACTGGCGCGGGTCGCGCTTGCCGAACATGTTGTGGTTGATGCCATGCAGCATCAGTACATTGGCGACCATCGACCTACTCCAGGGGAATCGTCAGCTGATTGATCACCGCACGTGTGTCGGGCCGCACCCCGCGCCACCAGGCAAACGCCTCGGCGGCCTGCTCCAC
The DNA here is from genome assembly GCF_043105275.1 of Pseudomonas sp. TYF_14. NCBI lineage: Bacteria > Pseudomonadati > Pseudomonadota > Gammaproteobacteria > Pseudomonadales > Pseudomonadaceae > Pseudomonas > Pseudomonas sp. TYF_14. The sequence goes on along the minus strand of NZ_JBICLK010000087.1, from coordinate 117,030 downwards.
CAGCATGCCGACGCCATCGGCCAGGCGCGCCTGGCCCTGCTCGCGAGCCAGGCGCAGGAAAGGCGTGAGGCCTTTGCCATAGGCCAGCTCGTAGGCCAAGGCCGCCTCGCCCAGCACATCAGCCGGCAGGGGCGGCAAGTCCGCGGTCAGGCTCGCCGAGGTGGCGTTGACGACGATGTCGAACGATTGCCCTTCCAGCGCTTCGTAGCGGCTGATGCGCAGACGCGAGTGATCGAGCTCGTTACGCAGCGCCAGCGCCTTGGCCATGTCCCGGTTGGCGATCACCAGCTCGCTAGGCCCCGCCTGCAGGAACGGCAGCAACGCCCCGCGCACCGCGCCGCCAGCACCCAGCAGCAGCACACGGCGGTTGCGCAGCGGCTCGCCAAGGTTCTCCTCGATGTCCCGCAGCAAACCGATGCCATCGAAGTTTTCGGCGACGATGCGGCCATCCTCGAACTTCAGCGCATTGGCCGCCCGTGCCAATTGCGCCCGCTCGCTGCGCCGGTCGGCCAGCTCGAAGGCACGCAGCTTGAACGGGGCGGTGATGTTCATGCCCTTCCCGCCTTCGCTACGAAACTGCAGTACCTGGGCTTCGAAGTCGTCCAGCGAGCCTTCGATAGCCCCGTATTCCAGCTGCTGGTTGCTGGCCTGGGCGAACAGGCCATGAATCAGCGGGGACTTGGTGTGGTTGATCGGTCGGCCGATCACTGCGTAGCGGTCGCTCATCGTGCATCTCCGTGGGTAAACAACACGCCATCCGCCTGCAAGGCAGTGATTTCTTCAGGGCTGAAGCCAAGCCCGGCGGCCACTTCGGCGTTGTGCTGGCCAAGGTCCGGGGCTACTTGGTGAATCGTGGTATCGCAGTCGGAAAAGCGGAACGGCAGGTTGGCCAGGCGCAGCGTGCCGTAGCGTGGGTGCTGCTGCTCGATGACCATGTTGCGTGCCTGGATCTGCGGGTCGGCCAGCACTTCATCGATGCGTTGAACCTTGGCACTGGGGATGTCGATGCCATCGAGCAACGCCAGGATCTCGGCCACCCGACGCGCGCCAACCCAATCGCGGACCACCGCCAGGATCGCCTCGCGGTGGGCGTTGCGGCCGTTGAGGCCGTGGTAGCGGCGGTCGCTGCCGAACCCGGGCGGGCCGCCGTTGGCTTCGAGCATGGCCGCGAAGCGCTGCCAGGCATCGTCGACCTGGGCGGCGATCACCAGGTCGCCGTCGGTGGCGCGGAACACGCCGTACAGGGTCGAGGTGGGCATGTCGTGGCCGGTCTGCTGGGGCAACACAGTGCCACCGGACAGCGTGTAACACTGCACCGCGTATTCGTGCATCGACACCAGGGTGTCGTACAGCGCCATGTCGATGTGCTGGCCACGGCCACTGCTCACCCGGCCGAGCAGCGCGGCATTGATCGCCGCCACCGCGTGGATGCCGGTGTACATGTCGCCCAGGGAAATACGCAGCAGCGGCGGTGCCTCGCCCGGCACGCCCACCATCTGCATGATCCCGCTCTTGGCCTCGGCGATCAGACCGAAGCCGGCGCGGTGGGCGTCCGGCCCGGTATGGCCGTAGGCGGAAATCGAGCAGTACACCAGGCGCGGGTTGCGCGCCGACAGCTCGGCGTAGCCCAGGCCCAGCTTGTCCAGGGCGCCGGGGCGGTAGTTCTCGATGAACACGTCGGCCGAATCGGTCAGGCGCTGCATGAACGCCTTGCCGCGCGGGTCCTTCATGTTGACGCTGACGCCCTGCTTGCCCATGTTCAGCTGCAGGAAATAGCCGCTCTGCTGGTCGTCCAGGGTGAACGCATGCTGGCGGCCGGCGTCGCCGCTACCCGGCCGCTCGACCTTGATCACCTCTGCGCCGAGCGCCGCCAGGCAACGGCCGACATAGGGGCCGGCGAGGAAGTGGCTGTAGTCAACGACGCGGATACCCGCCAATGGCAATGTCTGGCTCATGCTAATGCCCTGCGCGGCACCATCAACCGGTGCTCGCCACGTTGCACGACTTCGCCGTGCTGGTTGATCAGTTCCGAAGGCAGCACCACGATGCCCCAGCCAGGTCGGCTGTTGCTCGGGCGCATCGCACCCACCCGCATGCGCACATGGAGCACGTCGTTGACCTTGATCGGCAGCACGAAGTCCCAGGTCCAGCCCAGCGACATGCCCGGCAGGAAGCGGTACTCGCACTGGGTCTTCAGGCCGTCGGCGATCGACAGCCCGAACAGGCCGTGGGCGACCAGGCAGCCAAAGTGGCTGGCGTTGGCGTAGGCCTCATCGACATGCACCGGGGTGTGGTCGCCGGTGAGGTCGGCGTAGGCCAGGATGCGTTCGCGGGTCACGGTGTAGGTCGGGCTGATGCACTCATCGCCTTCGCGGGCATCGTCCCAGTACTTTTCAATCACGCTCATGCCTGCACCTCCGCGCGCGGGTCGATGGCCAGTGCCTGGGCTACGCATTTGGCCGGCAGCGCCTGGATGAACTCCACCGCCAGGCCATCAGGCAGGCGCAGCCAGTTGCGGCCCTGGGGCATCTCACTGACGCCAAAGCGTTGGGCGGCGGCCAGCGCCGCTTCCAGGTCTTCGCACATGATGCCCAGGTGCGCCAGGCGCCCTTCAGGGCCAGCGAAGTCCGGCTGGTGAATGAACTGCAGGCCGCCGAGTGTCCAGTACTGCGCCGGTTGCTCGACGTCACCCTGCACTTCACGCATGGTCATGCCGCACACCTCGCTGAAAAAGCGGATATGCCACTGAATGTCCTGCACCCAGAACGCCACGTGTTCGAGGTAGGCTTTTGGCTGGCTCATGGGGTTTCCCTCTTCTGGTGATCGGCCATGGCGCGCTCGATACCCTTGATGCAGGCCACCAGGGTCGCGTTGACCGGCGTGGCCACGCCATGGCGCTGGCCCCAGCGCACGACGGAGCCGTTGATGAAGTCGATTTCGGTGATCGAGTTTTTTTCCAGGCTCTGCAGCATCGAGGTGCGGAAGCTCGCCGGCAGGCCTTCGGCGGCCAGTGACCAGGCAGCCTCGGGGCTGGTCAGGCTCAAGCGGATGCCGGCGCGCTCGGCCACGGCGATGGCCTCGGCCACGGCGGCCTTGGCGGTGCTTTCCAGCAGCGGCTCGCTGTACAGCTGGCCGTAGCTGAGCCTGGTGATGCCGCTCAACGCACCGGTGGCGACGTTGACCAGCAGCTTGTCCCACATGGTGCCGAGGATGTTGTCGCTGACCGTGGTGGCCAGCCCGGCATTGTTGAACGCTTCGGCGATGGCCTGCACGCGGGGCGTCAGCTGGCCGTCGAGCTCGCCGATGAAAGTCTGTTTGCCGGCCACACCGGCGCGGATCGAGCCCGGCGCGAGGAGCACGCCGCCGACATAGGTCTTGCCAGCCAGCACCCGCTGGCGACCCACCACTTCGGCCAGGATGTCCTCGTGGCCGAGCCCGTTCTGCAGCGACAGCACCAGCGTCTGTGGGCCTATCAGCCCGTGGGCACCGGCGATGGCCTCGGCAGTGTGAAACGACTTCACCAGCACCACCACCAAATCGGTCACGCCAACGTCTACGGCTTCGATGGCCGCCTTGACCGGTACATGGCGCTCGCCCCGTTCGTCCTGCACCCGCAGCCCATACTGGTTGATCGCCTCGACATGCGCGCGGCCGCGGTTCAGCAGCCAGGTTTCATGCCCTGCCTCGCTCAAGGCCGCGCCGATGGCGCAACCCAGTGCACCGGCGCCCAGAATGCAGATTTTCACGTCGCAGACCTCCTGTGATTTGCGATCACCTTATGCAGCGGGGTTTATTTGCGCTATACAATGCCCTCAATACCGCTATTGAGAATTCCAATAATGACTAGCCTGGAGGCCCTGCCCGAACCCAAGCTGCTGCAGCTGTTCGACGTGCTGTACCAATGCCGCAGCGTGACCCGTGCCGCCGAACAGCTGGGGCAGAGCCAGCCGACCATCAGCATCTGGCTGGCGCGCCTGCGCGAGCAATTGAACGACCCGCTGTTCGTACGCACGCCGGGCGGCATGGCCCCTACCCCGCGCGCCGATCAGCTGATAGGGCCGTGCCGCGAGGTGCTGGAATCGCTGCGCCGGCTGACCGCCTGGGAGCCGCAGTTCATCGCCGCCACAGCGCAGCGGCGTTTTCGCCTGTGTGTCAGCGATGCCAGCCACATCACCTTGCTGCCCAGCATCCTCAACCATCTGCGCTGCCATGCGCCGGGCATCCGCCTGGAGGCGGCGCGGATCGACGGCAATACCGAGAGCGCGCTGGAATCGGGCGAAGCGGACCTGGCCATCGGCTTCGTGCCCTGGTTGGGCGGGGGGATGTATCAACAGGTGCTGTTCGAGCAGGACTGGGTGTGCCTGAGCAACCCGCAGCATCCGCGCCTGGGCGATGGCATGAGCCTGGAGCGGTATCGGGCCGAGGGGCATGTGCAGATCAGTTTCGGCACCGGGCAGAAGCTGCTGGAAGCGGGATTGGCGCGGGCCGGGATCGAACGGCGGATCATGCTCGAGCTGCCAGCGTTTCTCGGGCTGGGGAAGATAATCGGGACTACCGACCTACTGGGCACCTTGCCGCGGCATATCGGGCAGACACTGGCCGATATGCATGGGCTACAGGTCCATGACTGCCCGTTCGAAGTGGAGGGATTCACGGTCAAACAGCATTGGCACGCCCGCTATCATCAGGACAATGGAAATCGATGGTTGAGGGAGGTCGTTCGCGGATTGTTTCAGTAAGCCAGCCAAGCAGGATCACGTTTCGACTTAGATAGCAGAGCTGATTCAAGCCGACCGCGCAGGCCGCAAGGCTACCTTGGCGATGGACGGTTTTGGGTCGTGAATGGGCATTCACGACCGGCCGCCTTCGGTCCATAGCTGACATTCGCGGATGCCAATCAACGGCTAGGATCGCCCTCCAAAGTCAGCGCTACTCAGGACGGGTCCAATATCCGTCGAGCCAATATGGCCTAGTTCGAAGTCGCAATCTTGGTTCTGTCAGGCAGGGCCATGCATAACTACAGTGGGCACCGACAACACCTTTCCACTGCGAGCAACCACCCATGAAAAGCCGTATTGATTACTTCAAACTGTCCCCTCAGGCCTCCAACAAGCTGGTGGAGCTTACCCTGCACCTGAGCAAGAAGCCGCTGCTGGCCGAGCTTGCTCACCTCGTCATGCTTCGGGCTTCCCAGCTTAATGGCTGTGCGTTCTGCGTGGATATGCATGTGAAAGAGGCCAAGATTCATGGCGAGCGCGAGTTGCGTCTTCACCACGTTGCCGTCTGGCGTGAGTCGCAGCTGTTCTCGCCTGTCGAGCGCGCCGCGTTGGAGTGGGCCGAAGCCCTGACCCAGTTGCCACCCCATGGCATTCCTGAAAGCGTGTATGCGAAAGTGCGTGAACACTTTGCCGAACAGGATTTGTCGGATCTGACGTTCCTGATCGTCGCGATCAATGGTTGGAATCGCCTGAATGTGGCCTTTCAGACGATCCCGGGTTCGTCCGATGAGGCATTCGGGTTGACCAAGGCCAACCTCAACTGAGCATCCTGCTGATCAAAGCGCCAAGCTGCTCGCTTTGGGCAGCCGTGGCGCAGTTTGTAAAGCTCAGCAGCAACCCCGAATGACGTTGAGACGATAAGTACCAGCGCGACAATGCCTGTACTGACATGCCCCTTGCCAACAATTGCTCGGCCAGGGCAATGTCGTTTGTATCTTCCGGTAAACGCAACAGCAAATGCATGCCGCCTGGGGAGCGATCTACCTGAACGCCCTTCGGCAGAGTCCGCTCCAGCGCTTCAATGGTTATCACCCTGCGCTCGTTATAGAGCCGGCGCATGCGCTGAATATGGCGGGTGAAATGACCCTCTGCGATGAACGCCGCCACCAGGGCCTGGGTAATGGAGGGTGAACCGGCGGAAAATAACGTCCGACCCACGCGTTCAAACGCCGCTACCTGCGCCTGGGGCACCACCAAGTACGCCAGGCGGATACCGGGAAACAGCACCTTGCTGAAGGTGCCGGCATACAGAACCCTCCCATTGCGATCCAGACTGGCGAGCGCTGGAAGCGGACGACTGACATAGCGATACTCGCTGTCGTAGTCGTCCTCGACAATCCAGGCGCCGGTGCGGGCCGCCCAATCCAGGAGCAGCTGCCGTCTAGGCAGCGATAAGGCCATCGACAGCGGGCTCTGATGCCCCGGTGTCACCGTGGCTACCTGCGCAGGCTTGGATGTAGCGATAGCCTGTTCCACATTCATCCCATCACCATCCACTGGGACTGCCTCCAAGCCCATCCCGAACTGGCGAAGTACCTGGCGTGTAGTGGGATAACCCGGGTCTTCCACCCAGGCGCACTCGCATGACTGCAACAACGTCTGGGCGACGAAGGACAGGCTGTGTCGCCAACCACTCGTGATAAAGACCTGATGGGCACCGCAATCGATACCTCGGGACATCTGCAAATACGAGGCGATGGCGCTGCGCAATGCCGGCAGGCCGTGGGGCGCCGGATAGTCCAGATCGCCCAGACGCATGCCGCGTAGATATCGAGCACCGAGACGTGCCCATATTTTTCGCGGAAATGCATCCAGTGCTGGCACACCCATCTGGAACGGCAAAAGCTGTAGCGGTCGACGTATGACGTCAGAATCCTCTATCACTTCCAGCATTGGGGTCACTGCGCTGACCGACCGTTCAGGCGTGCGCAACTCGGGATTGACCACCGTGCCTCTCTGTCCGAGCGCCAGGAGGTAGCCCTCACTGGCAAGTAAGGAATAGGCAAGCTCGACGGTGCCGCGCGCAACGCCTAATTCCTTTGACATGGCGCGCGCTGATGGCAAGCGATCACCAGGAGATAGCGTGCCGGCAGCGATGGCGGTCAGCACTCGGTGGTAGAGCTGACGATACAAAGGAGAGTTGGATCGCTCATCCAGAGGGGCAAAAGAAGGCGAAGATGAAGTCGTCATGGCCTAGTTTATATTCCATTTCTTGGCTCAATCAAGTGGGCTAATCCTAGTTCAAGATAGCGCCAACACCTACTCACGGAGGCTGGCGTTCATGACACTCACTCCTCACCCATTCATACCCAGCGTGCTAGATCTGGCTGACGCCAACCTGCGCCCTCTGGATACCTCTCACGACCTGCATGCCGCGTTCCCGGTGATGCAGCAATTGCGCCCCCACCTGGCTAGCGAAGCCGACTTCATCAGCCGTGTCGAGCGTATGCGCACCGAGGGATATCTTCTGGTTGGTGCCTTCGACGCAGGCAGCTTGGTGGCACTAGCCGGTTACCGCCTCCAGGAGAATCTGGTCTACGGCACATTCCTGTATGTCGACGACCTCATAACTGCTGAAACCCAGCGAGGTCATCAATGGGGAGCGCGGTTATTGCAGGCCTTGGAGCGGTTGGCGCGCGCCAGTGGCTGCGCCCGCCTTGTGCTTGATACCGGGTTGGCCAACGCCGGAGCCCAACGCTTCTACTCCCGTGAAGGCATGCACAACAGTGCACTGCGCTTTCAAAAACAGTTCGATGCGCCATGACGCTCGCCGTTATCAAATTGAGGCAATTACATGACTTTGCACAAGCAGCCCATTGTTCCGTTGAGCGTTCTTCGCCTTGCCGCCAGCCCCAATGGTGACCGTTCGGAAAGTTTCAAACTGTCCCAGCAAATTCTGTTTGCCTTGGCCCTCCATGCAGGCAGACGCGGTATCGAAGTGACGGATTTCGATCTTCACACGTTAGCTCCAGTCGATGCCTCATACGCGCAGACTCTGGCCAATCCAAGAGCGGTCTCAGCGGAAGAGCAAGAGGGGACGCTGAACCGTTCGAACACACTCATCGGCCAATTGCAGGCGTGCGACGTACTGCTGATTGCCACGCCAATGCACAACTACAGCGTGCCCGCCCCGCTCAAGGCCTGGATTGATCATGTAGTGCGCGTGGGCAAGACTTTCCTGAGCACCGATAAAGGGAAGGTCGGTACGTTGGTGGATCGACCGGTCTATGTCGCTATTGCTTGCGGGGGCTACATCAATGGCCCGAGTGCCCGACAGCCCGATTTTCTGCGCCCCTACCTGACTGCCGTCCTTGCGACCATCGGCCTCAACCAAGTGCATTACTTCAACGTTGAAGGTACTGCCAAGGGGAAAGCGTCCCTGGATGCTGCGAGAGAGCGTGGATACGGTGAGGTACAGGCCTTCTTCTCCAATGTCACTGACACTTTGCAAGGACAACACCTATGAGTCGCCTCAATTGGTTTGCAGCATCGTCCGGCGCCGCCAAGGCCCTCGGGGGACTGCATCATTTCGTAATCACTGGGACAGACCTGCCATCCTCACTGATCCATCTGGTTTTTCTCAGGGTTTCTCAACTCAACGGTTGCGCACACTGTATTGATCTGCATTCACGCGATCTGATCAAAGAAGGCATGTCGGTGGACAAATTGCTGCTGATACCGGTGTGGCATGAAGCACAGTATCTGTTCTCGGAGCAAGAGCGCTCGGCATTGGCCTGGGCCGAGGAAGTTACGCGGGTAAGTGAGACTCACGTCTCTGATGAAGCCTATGCAGCCGCATCGGCGGCATTTGCAGAAAAGGATCTGGTCGACCTGACAACGGCGATTGCCGCAATGAACGCTTTCAACCGTATGGGTGTCAGTTTCCGGGTACGGCCTGCCGCCAAGGCTTGATGGCTATGTTGGGGCCGCGCAGCGGCCTTGACTACAGATGTCCGGTCATCTACGACCGGCAGCTGTCGGCGCCATACCTGCACTTCGTCAAGGGCGGCCCCCCTGATACTGGACCTTGGGCAATTGGCTTTGCGGTTGACCGCTACACCTGTCATTGGCTTTACACATGCGCCCGGTCGACATGCAGGCGATTGCGGCCCGCTTGCTTGGCGATATAGAGCGCCCGGTCAGCGCGTCCAATTAGCGATAGCGGGCTGTCGAGGGTCGCTCCATCATAGCAGGCGATGCCGATACTGGCGGTCACATGCCCAAAAGGGCTGCCTTCATGAGGGACAGGTTGCAAGGCCAGGCGCTCAAGCATCAACCGGGCAACGACAGCTGCTCCGTCGATGTCGGTATCGGGCAGGATCACGGCTATTTCCTCCCCCCCGTAGCGCGCCAGCAGGTCGCGAGGGCGGCGGATGCAGGAACTGAGCAGGTAAGCCATCTGCTGCAGGCAGGCGTCGCCAGCCGGATGCCCATAGGTGTCGTTGTAGCGTTTGAAGTGGTCGATGTCGATCATCAGCAAAGCCAGCGGGGTCCCGTTGCGACCGCTGGCACTTCACCCATCGTGGCGAAGCACTTGAGGTTGCAATCAAAGGCAACGTCACCAGCAACAACAGCGAGGCCATTCGTGAAATGGTCCTCGGTGGCCTGGGCATCTCCCTGTCTGCGCAATGGCTGTTTGCTGCGGACTTCGAGCAGGGTGGCGTGTGTAGCCTGCTCGACGAATACCAGACGACCGCGCTGCCGGTCAGCGCCGTGTTCAGCCGTGAGCGGCGCCGCTCGGCAAGGACGATGGCGTTCATCGATTTTCTTCGGGAGAACGTGTAGGCCACCCCGATGAGGCGCAGGACCTTGCTCATTCCCTGGCGTGCAAGTCGGTCGACCAGGCGTCACACCGTTCCCTGCTGCAGCCATTGCTTCGGGCTCGCACCCACCTTGCGGCGAAAGGTTCGGGCTAGCGCAGAAGGACTTTCGTAGCCGACCTCATCGGCGATCAGGGCAATGGGGCGCCCTTCGCGAAGGCGTTTTTGCGTCAGACTGATGCGCCAGTTCGCCAGGTAGTCCGCAGGCGTAATACCCACGATCTCGCGAAAGTGCGAAGCGAAGCTTGCCCGCGACATGCCCGAAAGATTCGCCAGTTCCGCCACGGACCAATTGCGCTGCGGCTCATCGTGGATCCCCACAAGCGCGCGAGACAGCTGAGCGTTGGCCAGACCTGCCATCATTCCCGAGGCGATGCTGCGGCTGGCGATGAGGTGGCGAAGCAGCTGAATGATCATCAGCTCGAACAAGCGATTGAGAATGACATCACGACCACACTCATCTCCAAAGGCTTCTTCGAACAGCCAGTCAAGGGTGCCATCAAGGCCTTGCAATTCGCCGAGGGGCTTGATGATGAAGTCCGGCAAAGCCAGGGTCAGCGGATTGTTGGCGCCGCCATCGAATTGCAGGGTGGCGCAGACTAACTCCGCTTCATCGGCGTCGGTGGCCAGCAAGTGATGCTCCTGCGGGCGCACCGCCAGAATCAGGGTGGGTTCGGTCAACTCGATACGCTGCCCACGCTTGTCCTTGAAGGCCAGACGCCCCGAGCGCAACAGATGGGCGTGCCCGACACTGTGTTGCCCAAGGTGGGTCGTTCCACAGAACCCACCCTGGTGAAACGCACTAGCGTGCAGGTTGAAGTGCTTAAGTAGTGTCGACAGTCGGTCCATAGCGCACTCAGGTTTAGACGATCTGTTGCATAACTTCGACGATCTGAAGCCGAAAGAAAAGTCTGCCTCTCTAGTATGGACCCCAAGCTTGATAGACAAGCCGGTTACTCAACCTATTGGAGAACGACCATGACTCGTATTACCGCTCTCTCGCTGGACCAGGCGCCTACTGGCTCGCGCGCAGCTCTCGAAGGCATTCAAAAAGGTCTCGGCTTCATTCCCAACGCATTCAGGACCCTGGCGCACGCTCCGGTCGCGCTCAATGGTTACCTGGGCCTCGCCCAAGCGTTGGGTAAAAGCTCACTGAGCGCCGCCGAGCGTGAAGTCGTTGCCCTCGCCACCTCGGAAATCAACGGGTGCGACTACTGTCTGGCCGCACACACCTTCTTCGGCGGCAAGGCGGGTTTGAGCGATGAGGCCGTAAGCCAAGCCCGAGCCGGCACACTCAGCGCGGTTGCCGCACTGGCGCAGCAGATCACGGCAAGGCGCGGCCAGTTGAGTGACGAGCAGATCGCTGCCGCGCGTGAGGCAGGGCTTACTGATAGCAAGATCGTGGAGGTGGTGGCACAGGTCACGCTGTTAACCCTGACCAACTACCTGAACAACATCGCCGCTACCGATATCGACTTTCCGCCATCGGCAAACTAGGAGGGTAACCGCCATGAGCCCTGTGACTATCTATACCACCCCGCACTGCCCATACTGCCTGAGCGCCAAGCGACTGCTGTCGAGCAAGGGCATCACCCCTGACGAAATCAACGTTGAAGCGTCACCCCTGCACCTGGCGGAAATGATGCAGCGATCCCAGCGCCGAACTGTCCCACAGATATTTGTTGGCAAGGTGCATGTCGGCGGCTTCGATGACTTGGCGCGTCTTGACCGCAAGGGCCAGCTCAAGGCATTGCTTCACGCTTGAAGTTTGAATTACCTGCATTTGGCCGGTCGCGTTGCCCGGCCTGCCTCAGGGATAGGGCGCAACGGCAGATGACACCGGGTCAAGGAAGATCAGTTGCAAGGGCTCTGCCAACAGCTGTTCGGCCTGCTCGGCAAACTGCTGGAAGTGAGCGGTGGTCAGGTGCGCGTCCAGGGCCTGCTGGTGGTCGAACGCCTCGCGCATGTAGAACGTCCCAGGCGCGTCGCTGCGTTCGAACAACATGTAGTCGCGGTTGCCGGGCTCCGCCCGAGTCGGTTCGATCAATGCCAGCAAGGCCGCTTTGAGCTTTGGTGCCTGGCCTGGCTTGGCCTTGAGGATGGCGAGGGAAACGAGGGGGTAATCTTGTCGGTTCATTTCAAGCTCCTGGCAGACCGGATCGGCCGGTCCGCCGTTGTTTGTCAAACAGGTTTCAGAAGCCTTCCAGGACGATCTTGCCGCGCGCCTTGCCACTCTCGACCAGCGCATGGGCACGGCGCATGTTGGCGGCATTGATGGCGCCGAAATGCTCGCCCAGGGTGGTACGCAGGATGCCTTGATCGATCAGCCCGGCCACGCGCTCGAGCAGCTCGTGCTGACGCACCATGTCGTCGGTTTCGTAAAGCGAGCGGGTGAACATCAGCTCCCAATGCAGCGACAGCGACTTGCGCTTGAGCGGCATGACGTCCAGGGTCTGCGGATCGTCGATCACGCCCAGGCGACCTTGGGGGCGCAGCACTTCAACCAGTTGCGCAAAGTGCTGATCAGTATGGGTGAGGCTGGCGACATGGCTGACCGACTCGATCCCCAGGGCCTGCAGCTGCCCTTGCAGCGGCGCACTGTGATCGATGACGTGATGGGCGCCCAGTTCGCGTACCCAGTTGCTGGTCTCGGCGCGGGAGGCCGTGCCGATAACCGTCAGGCGGGTCAGTTGCCGGGCCAACTGCACCAGCATCGAACCGACGCCACCGGCAGCGCCAACGATCAGCAGGGCATCGCCCTCCCCGCCGCCCTCCGCGATCCCCAGGCGATCGAACAGCAGTTCCCAGGCGGTGATGGCCGTCAGCGGCAGCGCGGCTGCCTGCGCCACACCCAGGCTGCGCGGTTGATGCCCGACGATGCGTTCGTCAACCAGGTGATATTCACTGTAGCTGCCGGGCCTGGCGATGGAACCGGCGTAGTACACCTGGTCTCCGGGCTTGAACAGGGTCACCTGGCGCCCGACTTCGCGGACGATACCGGCCGCGTCCCAGCCGAGTATTTTCGGCTCTCCCGTGAAAGTTCCCGCGCGTACCTTGGTGTCTACGGGGTTGACCGACACGGCTTTGACCTCGACCAGAAGGTCCCTGGGCCCAGGGCTGGGCTTGGGCATGAAGATGTCCTGGAGAGACGCAGGGTCTTCGATAGGCAAGCCTTTGTGGATGAAACTGATCGCTTTCATAGGCACTCACTGCTGAATGTGGTTTGATTTGGCATCGAGTCTGGCGTGCCAGGCGTCCGGGAAAAACGGGCCCTGCCCGTCAACACTTTCATTGCAGGAGTGATAATGATCCGTCTCGACGACCTGGGTATCTTCGTTCGCAGCGCTGCGCTGGGCAGCTTTACCGCGGCAGCCCACGAGGCCGACCTGCTACCTGGCCAGGCAGCCGAGGCAGTCAAGCGCCTGGAGCGTGAACTGGATGTGCGATTGTTTGCCCGCACCACGCGCAGCTTGCGCCTCACAGCCGAAGGCGAGCAGTACCTGCCCTCGGCCCTGATCGCCCTGGAAGCCCTCAGGCACGGGCGCGACAACCTGCGTCAGGAAAGCGCCCAGCTCAGCGGAACCTTGCAGGTGGCCGCGCCCTCCGATCTGGGCCGCAACGTGCTGTTGCCCTGGCTCACGGCGTTTCGCCGAGAGCATCCACAGTTGAACCTGCGCTTGTTTCTCTCCGACCAGATCGCCGATCTTTTTCGCGATCCGGTAGATATCGCCATCCGCTATGGCCTGAACGCCGACGCCAACTATGTAGCCCTGCCACTGGCACCTTGGAACCGCAAGGTGCTGGTGGCCTCGCCCGAGTACCTGGCGCGGCAAGGCACCGTCCAAGCCCCCGAAGATCTGCTCGAACACCAGTGCCTGCTGTACATGCAGCAGGGGCGGGTCTACGACAAGTGGCAACTGGGAACGCAGACCGTCCAGGTGCGTGGCGCCCTGCTCTGCGACGACGCCGATATCGCCCGGCGCTGGGCCGTGGCCGGCGAAGGGATAACCTACAAGTCCTGGCTGGATGTGAGCGACGATGTGCTGGCGGGAAGACTTGTCGTGCTCATGCAGGATCACCCCGGGCCCGCCATGCCACTGAGCCTGGTGTGCCCGCACCGCAAGCAGCTGTCGCCTGCGGTAAGGCACCTGCACGCCTGGTTGTCCAGCCGCTTCGCCGAACTGGAGCGCGACTGATCAGCGCGAAGCCAGCCACTCTGATCGAAAGCACGCCGGCGCCCCGCTTGCACGCAATCGAATAATTTCAAGCGCTGCTTGACCAGGGAGAACGATCGTTCTACTCTGGCTACATGGATAAGCCAATGACCGATACACGCGAAAAAATCCTGGCGACTGCCGAGAAGCTTATTTACGAAAACGGGATTCACGCCACGGGCATGGACCTCTTGGTAAAGACCTCGGGCGTCGCCCGTAAGAGTATTTATCGCTATTTTGCGAATAAAGACGACGTAGCAGCGGCGGCACTCAATGCACGCGATATACGCTGGATGACGTGGTTCAGAAGTGAATGCGAAAAAGCGCAAACACCAGAAGCACGCATCCTTGGCATTTTTGATGCCCTCAAAAGTTGGTTCGAGTCAGACGGTTTTCGCGGATGTGCTTTTATCAACACCGCCGGAGAGGTGGGTAACGCAGACGATCCTGTTCGACAGATCGCAAAACTGCATAAACAAAAGCTGCTGGACTACACGCTAGAACTGACCAGCGAATTAGGTGTTAACGATCCGACTGGCTTGGCCAAGCAACTCCTTTTGATTATAGAGGGCACCATAACCGTGGCCCACGTCATGGGTGATCACACCGCGCTCGACAGTGCGCGGGAAATCGCAAAGGTCTTGCTCAAGGACGTGCAGCGCGCAAGCGCTTAAAGTTAAAGAAATACCCACCCAACTGAACCATCCAAAAGATTGGAGGCACCACCATGTCCAACGAACACACTCGTCCGCCACTTCCTCCTTTCACTCGCGAATCGGCGATTGAAAAGGTCCGACTCGCTGAGGATGGCTGGAATACCCGCGAACCCGAAAAGATTGCCCTGGCCTATACGGTGGACACCCAATGGCGTAACCGTGCCGAGTTTGCAAACAACCGTGAAGAAGCTCGGGACTTCCTAACTCGCAAGTGGAAGAAAGAACTGGACTATCGGTTGATCAAAGAGCTCTGGGCCTTCACCGACAACCGCATCGCGGTCCGTTACGCCTACGAGTGGCACGACGATTCGGGCAACTGGTTTCGCTCCTATGGCAACGAAAACTGGGAGTTTGAAGCCGATGGCTTGATGCACCGCCGTTTCGCCTGCATCAACGACATGCCCATCAAGGAAAGCGAGCGCAAGTTCCACTGGCCACTGGGTCGCCGTCCGGATGATCACCCAGGGCTGACTGAACTGGGCCTGTAAGTCAGGTTAAACCTGATCCTTTTACATAAAGGATCAGGTGTTTTGTGCAACTAAGCCCGGGGGCAGACGGCGGGGGCTATACCCAGCTGTTTGACTGGGCACGTCGCTGTGCTTAGGCATATTTCCTGGCCCCGTAAACACAGATGACAGCACCCAGCGTCACGAGCAGCATCGTCCAGCTGACATGCTCGTGCAGAAGCAACGCTGCCAGCCCAAGCCCCATGAACGGCTGAAAGAGTTGCAATTGGCCCACTGCCGCAATCCCCCCCTGGACGAGCCCTCGGTACCAGAACACAAACCCGATCAACATGCTGAACAGTGAAACGTAGCCAAAGCTGAACCACGCAGGGGCACTTACCCTGGCAAAGTCATCAGGGGCTGGAAGATTGACCACCGTCAGCAGCAGCATGAACGGCAACGCTACCAGCAACGCCCAGCTGATCACCTGCCAACCACCCAATGTCCGCGAGAGGCGCGCTCCTTCGGCATAGCCCAACCCACAGACCACAACCGCAGCCAACATCAGCAGATCGCCCACCGCCGACGCCTCGCCTCCATTCATCAACGCATAGCCAGCGACCAACCCGGCACCTGTCAACGAGAACAGCCAGAACAATGGCCGAGGTCGTTCACCGCCCCGCAGAACCGCAAATCCTGCGGTACACAATGGCAGGAGCCCGACAAAAACAATGGAGTGAGCAGAGCTTATGTGCTGAAGGGCAAATGCTGTCAGTAGCGGGAAACCGATAACAACGCCGAGCGCAGTTACAGCCAAAGGCGACAAATCCCGCCGTTTGGGTCGAGGCTGGCGTAGCACGATCAGAAAAAGCGCGCCCAGCATGGCGGCAATTGTTGCCCGGGCACAGGTGAGGAACGTCGGTTCGAAGTCGGCCACTGCCACTCGGGTTGCCGGCAACGAACCCGCAAAAATGGCGACGCCTATGAAACCGTTGATCCACCCGGTTGCTGATTTTTCCATCGGTAAGTCCTCGATAAGCCAAGGCTCAGTACATCACCGACAGGCTCACCCAGGCCATGTACAATCCAATACACTTAAACCAAACTGTTATGCATATGACTCCAGCACAGTTGAGGGTGCGATGAAACGGGACGGAACGCGAATTCGAACTGTCATGGGTGAAATCCAGTCGCGGATAGCCTCTCGAACCTACACACCTGGCGCGAGAATTCCCTCGGTGCGTGCGATGGCTCAGACCATGCAGGTGTCGGTTTCTACGGTGCTTGAGGCCTATGAAAGGTTGATGGCAGAGGGTGTACTCAATTCTCGTCCTGGCTCCGGCTTTTACGTAGCCGGGCCAGTGGCGCCCTTGGTACTCACCGAACTCGGCCCAAGGCTTGATCGTGAAGTGGACCCGCTGTGGATCTCGCGCCAGTCTCTTGACACCGCTAGCGATGCATTGAAACCAGGGTGCGGGTGGCTACCTGCCTCCTGGATGTTCGAAGCCGGCTTGCGCAAAGCACTTCGCACCGTTGCCCGTTCCGACACGTCGAAACTGACGGAGTACGCCTCACCACTTGGGCATCTGCCGCTCAGGCAATTCTTGTCACGGAAGCTGACAGGCATCGGGATCGAAGCCCCTCTTGAACAGATCATGCTCACTGAGTCCGGCACCCACGCCATCGACCTGATCTGCCGTTTTCTGCTGGAGCCGGGGGACACTGTGCTGGTCGACGACCCCTGCTATTTCAATTTTCACGCATTGCTGAAAGCGCACAGGGTGAACATCGTAGGCGTTCCCTACACCGCGACGGGCCCGGACATCGATGCTTTTGGCGCTGCCCTGCTCGCGCATTCTCCCCGGTTGTACATAACCAATTCAGGTATCCACAACCCGACCGGCGCTACCCTGTCTCCGGTCACGGCACACAGGTTGCTGAAGCTGGCCGACAACTCCAGCCTGGTGATCGTAGAGGACGACATTTTCGGGGATTTCGAGAATGCGCCAGCGCCACGGCTGTCTGCCTTCGATGGCCTCTCTCGTGTCATCCAGATCGGTAGCTTTTCAAAGACCATCTCTGCTTCGATTCGATGCGGCTACATCGCGGCTCGCAGTGACTGGATCGAGAGCCTGGTCGATCTCAAGATTGCGACCACATTCGGGGGTGGCCGCCTGGCCGCGGACATCATCCATCTGGCGATTACCGATAGCGGGTACCGGAAACACGTGGAAAGTGTTCGCCTCAGGCTGGCAGAGGCTATGGACAGAACGGTGGCGAGGCTTCAAGCCATTGGTATCAAGCCCTGGATAACGCCCCAGTCAGGCATGTACGTCTGGTGCCAACTTCCTCAAGGCAAGGATGCAGCAACGCTGGCTCGGGCTTGCTTGAATGAAGGTGTAGTACTGGCGCCCGGAAATGCGTTCAGCCAGTCGATGGCTGCGGGTGATTTCCTCCGTTTCAATGTCGCCCAATCGGCTGATGCCAAAATTTACGAAGTATTGAAACGGACACTGAGCGCTTAGTGGCGAAACTTCCTGTTTAACCACGTCAGCTCATTCCGCCCACCCACGATGAACGCCCTGTTTCGAGGAGGCGACGCTGTCGCTTCCTCGAAAAAGAACAAGGCGTTTCAGATAGCGCAATGAGGGCGACATCAGCACAAATCAGGACACCCAGGATTCCACTTCTTCTGCCCCGTACTGGGCTTTCCATTCCTTGAGCAGCTTGTGGTTGCCACCCTTGGTCTCGATGACCTCTCCATTATGCGGGTTCTTGTACTGCTTCACTTGCCGAGCACGGCGTGGGGCTTTCTCTGTAGCCGCAGGAGCTGCGGAACGGCGACTGGCCTGAGGATCCAGGATGTTGATGATATCGCGCAGGCTGTAACCGTATTTGCTTAGCAGGTCACGCAACTTGGTCTCGAACTCGATCTCTTTCTGAAGCTCACCGCTGCTTTTCATGGCTTCCAGTTCGGCCAACTGGGCCGCCAACTTCTGTTCAAGCTGTCTAAACTCTGCTAAACGCGACATGTGCATACTCCTGAATACGTGGATGGTGTTTAGAGAATCCTAACGCAGTTCAAGTTCAAACCAAAATTAAAAATCAGCGGCAAAGATCTACCGTCAGCTCGACGACATTGGGTATATCTCCTTCTTGGCGCTGTATGAAATACCTTGATACTCGGTAAGGCCGCGTTGAAAACAGCCTCGGAATGCTCAAATACAACCCGTAAACTCCGCTTCCTCGGCTGTTTTCGCCTTGCCTGAACTTCGTCTCAACGCTGTTCATACAGACACTAGAACTCCACCTTCCCCCGCCCCGCCTTGACAGTGCTCCGCCTGGCTTTTCCTTCGAGGCGGCGGGTCTTCGAGCCGAGGGTCGGCTTGGTGGGGCGGCGTTTCTTTTCGGTCTTGCCTGCGGTGATGATCAACTCGGCAAGACGCGCCAATGCGTCAACACGGTTCTGCTCCTGGGTGCGGTACTGCTGGCCCTTGATGATCAACACGCCGTCGCCGGTGATGCGACTGTCACGCAGCGCCAGCAGCCGCGCCTTGTAAAACTCGGGCAACGATGAGGCCGGGATGTCGAAGCGTAGGTGTACCGCGCTGGACACTTTGTTGACATTCTGCCCACCCGCGCCTTGCGCGCGGATGTATGTGAGTTCGATTTCGGCATCTGGCAGATGCACGTTATTGGAGATAGTCAGCATGATAGGGCCCTTGTCATTGCCCATTATCACAGACTGCGCCGCTCCCCCATAGCACAATGCAGGGTTCTTTGAATCAGTGCGCAAGCCGACCCAAGCGAGCCCTCCCCTCGTCGGGGCCCTGCACTTCATGCCAGCCAGCGGTAGCACGCGTGCGCTATCACAACGTTGCGCTCTGCTTTACCGGCAGTTGTACACGAAACGTTGTTCCCACTCCGACCTGGCTTGATACGGTTATCTCCCCACCGTGTTTCTTTACAATGCCATAGGAAAGGGACAGGCCTAGCCCGGTACCTTGGCCGACGGGCTTGGTGGTGAAAAAAGGATCGAAGATTTTCTTGATGTTCTCCGGTGCTATCCCCGCGCCTGTATCTGCAACTTCGATGCACACCCAGGCGCCTTGATGAGCAGTGCCCAATGTGATGGTGCCCCGCTCGGGGCCCATGGCTTGGGCGGCGTTGAGCACCAGGTTCATTATCACTTGGTTGATCTGCGACGGCAGGCATTCGACAGGGGGTAACGGCTGGTACCGTTTTACCAGGTCGGCTTTATGTTTCAGCTCGCTCGCGACGATGTTAAGCGTGGAGTCAATGCCCTGCTGCAAATCGGCTAATTGCCACTGCTGAGCGCTATCAACGCGCGAGAAGTCTTTGAGGTCCTTGACGATATGCGCCACTCGACCGATTCCGTCCTTGGACTCCTTGATGAGGATCGGGATGTCTTCCATGAGGAACTCCAGTTCCGTCTGCTCACGAAGCCTTTGCAAGCGCCCAGTGGTTTCGTTTGCGCCGAGCATCAGTTCGGCCTCGCGATAGGCGTCGAGCATCGCTACCAGTTGCTGGAAGTACCCTCCCAGAGTGCCCAGGTTGGAGGACACGAAACCGATCGGATTGTTGATCTCGTGCGCCACGCCGGCGGCCATCTGCCCCAACGAGGCGAGCTTCTCCGATTGCACCAGTTGGCTTTCCAGCTGCTTGCGCTCCTCGATCTCCTGCTGCAGCGCCTCGCTGGCCTGGGTCAGTTGCTGGGTACGCCGCTCTACCCGCTGTTCGAGCTGGTGCATTTTCAGCGAGGCTCGTTGGGTCATTTCCCACTTGGTCAGCAAGGTGCTGGCCATTTGCTGGACCTCGATGTTGTCGAACGGTTTTTTCAGGATCAGCAAGCGATCGTGGGCCTGCAGCCGGTCGAGCAACTCATCCCAGGAATAGTCCGAGTAGGCAGTGCAGACGACTACCTGCAACAGCGGGTCCTCTTCCCACAGGTGCTCAATGGTCTGAGCGCCATCCCATCCACCTGGCATTCGCATGTCGACGAAGGCTAACGCGTAGGGCTTGCTGGCCTGCAGCGCACGCTTCAGCAGGCCGAGACCTTCCTCACCGCCATAGGCTGAATCGAGTTCGAATACCGGTCGTTCGTTCTTGACCTGCTCGCCGAACAACAACCCTTCCATCTCGTCCAGCTCAGAGTTCTGCGATCTGGCCGGGGCAAGGATCTTGCGAAAGTCCTCGTGGATAGTCGGCATGTCATCGATCAGCAGGATCCGGCGATTGATCATGTCACTCATGCAGGCTCCGTCACCGCGATCAGCGGGATCCTCAGGGTAAAGACAGCACCCAGGCCAGGGCCGTCGCTGTGTGCGGTCAGGTGACCATTCATCTCGATGGCGGCCAGGGCGCAACTGTGCAAGCCGAAGCCATGCCCGTCCTTGCGCGTGGTGAAGCCATGGGCAAAGATCTTCTGCAGGTTTTCAGGGGCAATGCCTTCGCCCTCGTCCAGCACGCTCATTTCCAGCAAGCCCCCCTCAACGATGCGCGTCCTGAGGATCATCGTCCGCGGGTCGCTGCCGGGGCCGGACATGGCGTACTTGGCGTTGCTGATCAGGTTGATCAGAATCAGCAACAGCCGATGCCGGTCGCCCATCACCAGAGGCAGATCTGCGAAGTCGCGCACTACCCTCACTTGATGCCGGGTCAACGCGCCTGCGTTCATGCGCAGCGCGTCCTCGACCAGGTCGTTGACCGACAGCGGCTCTGGCACATTTTTAGCGCCGGCATAGGATTGCTGGGTGGCCACCACTTCCTTGATGTGGTCGATGCTCTTGTTCATTCGTTCCAGCTCGATCGCCATCTCCTTCTGTTCATCGGCAATCGCCTCGGTCAGCTGGTTGAGGTAGCCGGGAAGCAACCGGCCTCGGGGATCCTCGTCGAGAAACCGACCGATATCAGTGGCATGCTCGCGGAACAGTTGCATGGCCTTGCCCAAACCCTGGGTTTTGCTGCTGCGCAACGTTCGAGCGATGAGATCAGAGGATGTGTTCACACTGTTGAGCACGTTGCCCACGTTGTGCAACACATTGGTGGCGATCTCCGCCATACCTGCCTGGCGCGCGGCGTTGAACAGCTCGCTCTGAGCGTTCCGGAGCGCCAGGGTGCGCTCCTCGACCCGCTGTTCCAGGACGTCATTGGCGCTTTGCAATGCGTTGTTGACCCGTCTCACCTCGGCGAAGCTGCGCACCAGCAGCGCAGCCAGGCAAATGACCGAGAACATCAGCAAGCCGGATAGCCATAACGTGTAGAGATGGTTTTTACGGTTGATCCTTTCAACCTGCTGTTGATCCCTGTCCAGGAGGCTGGTGATCGTATCCAGGCGTTCGGCAACCGGGATCGCCTCGATCTGTTCGAGCAGGCGGTTGACGACAGGTTGCTCGCGCAGGATCAACGCCACGTGATTGCTCAACAAATTGAGGGGCGTCTGGAATTCTTTGGGCAGGTTCTCCGTGTTAACAGCCAAGTTGCCTAACCCCACCTCTATCTCGGCAGCCCTTTCCACAGAGGTCACCTGCGCGAACTCCAGGGCACTCAGCAAGAGGTCATAGGTGTCCGTGACGAATACGTGTACCTCCTGCCGATTCGGGGCCAGCATGGTGTTGATCTGGGCCTGAATACCGTCCTCGGCGGTGGGTAGAAATGCCAACGAATTTCGCAGCAAGGCATTGTGCGACTTGAATTGCTCCACGAGCCGAGCCTTTTCCCCGAACGCAGAAAGAAAACCGTCATGGGCATCGCGCCACTGGTCTGATTCATCGCGCCCTTGCTCGGCTTCCCGGCGGTCGAATCGTGCCCATAGCCGCTTCATCTCCTTGAGAGGGATCACAAGTGGATCGTAGTTATGGGAGACGGCTACCCGGGCCTTGAGCACCTCGTTTTCCCATACAGCATCCTGTTGCTTGAGCTGACGAATGAGATCTCGGGATTCGTTGTAGGTCTGGGTCTGCTCTGACCCGGAATTCAGGTACAAGTGCAGCAGCATCGACGCCAGTACAAAGACCAACCCGCTGAATAGAATCAGGCTTGTACGCCGGGAAATCACCCTCATGGCTGACCCGCCTTTTCAGCAGTAAGGGTTTTGAGGAACAGCATGATGAGCCTGCGGTCCTCATCGCTTGGAATTCGTCCAAGCTGATACTGGAACATCACGTCGATCGCACGCTCCAGCGTAGGCGCCGAGCCATCGTGGAAATAGGGCGCGGTCATCGCCACATTGCGCAGGCTCGGCACTTTGAACACACCCCGGTCGGCCTCCTCTGCGGTCACGTTGAAGCGGCCCTGATCCGCCTCGGTGGGGTTGCCGCGGTCAGCGATGTAGTCGCCGAACACGCCAAATTTCTGGAACATGTTGCCCCCAATATTCACCCCTTGGTGGCAGGCGATGCAGCCGTAGTCCTTGAAGCGCTGATAGCCGTATTTTTCCTCCAGGGTAAGCGCCTCGGTATCGCCCTGCAGGTAACGATCGAAACGTGCGCCAGGGGTAAGAAGCGTCCTTTGGTAATCGGCCAACGCGCTGAGGATGTTGTCCTTTGTCACCGCGTCCGGGTAGGCATCCTCGAACGCCTGGCGGTAACGCACGTCTGCGGCGATGCGCTGCTCGATCACGCGCCAGTCTCCGCCCATCTCGTGAGCGCTGGTGATCACGGCATCCCCCTGCTCCTCGAGTGACTCGACCCGGCCATCCCAGAACTGCCGGAAATTAAGGCTGGCATTGAGTACCGTTGGCGTATTGAGCGCAAGTGGCAGGCCATCTGCACCCATGGAGAACGCCCGGCCATCGACCCCGTACGTGTCCAGACGGTGACAACTGGCGCAGGACAGTGTGCCGTTGTGCGACAACCGCGGATCGTTGAACAACTGGCGGCCCAGCTCGACACGCCCAGGTGCCAGAGCGGGAATCGGAGGCAGTGGCTTGAGCGGCTCGTCCAGCAGCTCGGCCCCGCTGTCCACACTCAGAACGAGTAGCACCCACAGGCTCAGGCAACGTCGCAAGCGCTGCGGGTGAAGAACGGAACGAAAACGACAGGTTGTCTGCGCGAACATCCGGGAGAATCCTTTTCCCTGGGCTTACGGATATACAGAAAGGTGGTGCCATGCCGTCAGGTTAGATGCCTTCCAGACAATTTGCCTGCCACCCGCCACGCCTTGCTCCGACACCTGTCGCGGAAAAATGATCTAGCCTTTGACCTAAGCGCTCGTTGAGCTCGAGTGCCTCCATCGATCGACCGCGTGAGGCCTGCCATGGAAGTGCAACCGAACCCGAACCCACCCTACCGGCCGACCGTGTTGCTAGTGGACGACGAGGAGTCGATCCTTAGCAGTCTGCGTCGGCTATTGCGTGGCCAACCCTATGACGTGAAGCTGGCGACCAGCGGCGAACAGGCACTGGCGCAGATGGCCGAGGGCCCGGTAGACCTGGTGATGAGCGATGCGCGCATGCCTGGTATGGACGGCGCCACCTTGTTGGCACAGATCAATCAGCATCACCCATCGACCGTCAGGATCTTGCTGACCGGCTACGCCGACCCGAGCGCAATCATCAAGGCCGTCAATGACGGTCAGATCCACCGTTACATCAGTAAGCCCTGGAACGACGACGAATTGCTACTGACCTTGCGCCAGGCCCTGGAGCACCAGCATTCCGAACGCGAGCGCCAACGCCTGGAGCTGCTGGCACGTCGGCAGAACGCCCAGTTGAGACTGCTCAATAACGACCTGGAGAAACGCGTTGCAGCCCGTACTGCGGAGCTGCAGCAGACCGCTGACATGCTCGATCTGGCCTACGAAGAACTGAAACACAGCTATGTGACCGGGACCGAGGTGTTCTCGATGTTGGCTAATCTGCGGCTGCCTCCAGCCAAGCAGACCAATCGACAGATCATCGAACTGGTGCGTTGCTACTGTCGGGTCCACGCCTTGGACGAGGCGATAAGCCGCGATTTGGCCATGGCTGCGGCGCTGTACAACATAGGCAAATTGAGTTGGCCGGATAGCATGATCGTAGCCCCATCGGACCAGCTGATGCACGGCGACCGCGACCGCTATCGCGACTACCCACGCCAAAGTGAAGCGCTGCTGATGACCCTTGAGCCCATGAAAGATGCCGCGCGCCTGATCCTGCATCATCAGGAGCACTGGGACGGCAGCGGTTTCCCGGACCGGCTCAAAGGTGAAGCTATCCCGTTCGGCGCTCGCCTGCTCAAGCTGGCCGTGGACTTCGTTGAGCTGCAACGGGGTTTGATTCTTGAACGACAGATGAACAGCGATGAGGCCTTGCTCTACCTGCGCAAGTACGCCGGGCGGTTGTATGACCCGGCGCTCCTTGAGGATTTCGTCCAGGTTTGCGCCTCGTTCCACAGCGATCTCACCCTGGTGGACCCTGAAGTCCAGGTGTGTACCACCCGTGACCTGGCGCCGGGAATGGTGCTTGCGCGCAACCTGAACGCCGACAACGGCATGTTGCTGCTTAACGCCGGCAAGGTTTTAAGCGCCGCGCTGGTGGAAAAGCTGGTGGCCTTTGAATCGATGGAGGGTGGTAAGTACTGCATTTTCGTTCGGGTCCCCTCGAACGAGCCTATAACGCCTGGAAGATCAGACTTGGCGCCGTGCTGAATGGCGGTGGGGCGTTCATTCAGCCCTGCACTGCCAGGACTGCGCATACGGCACGCCGTCGCCCCCTCCACACCGGCGATACGCCCAAGCGCTATGCTTGCTCTGGCAGGAGGGCCGCGCATGTGTGGAAGGTTGAGTCAGTACCGAGGCATACACGACTTTGTCGAAACCCTGAGCCTGCCAGAGGCCTGGCGGAACAACGTCGGCGACCAGCCACTTGGCCGGTACAACGTCGCGCCGACCACGCCGGTGGCAGTGCTGCGAGTGGATGAAGCAGGCCCGCGGGCGGACCTGGTGAGATGGGGCTGGCGGCCGCATTGGGCGACCGACCGTGCCGCGCCGATCAACGCCAGGGTCGAAAAGGTGGCACACGGCCCTTTCTTCCGGGCGATCTGGCCGCACCGAGGCATAACGCCGATCGACGGCTGGTATGAATGGGTCGATGAAGGCGGACCGAAGAAACAGCCGTACTACATCCGACGCCGGGACGGGCGCCCTTCCCTTTGCGCCAGCATCGGCCAGTTCGCTGGCAGCGAGCATGACGGGTTCGTCATCATTACGGCCGATGCCCAGGGCGGAATGGTAGATGTGCACGACCGCAAGCCAGTGGTTTTGGCCCCAGACCTTGCGCGTGAGTGGATGCAACCCGCGACGCCGGGCGAACAAGCCGAGCAGATGGCGCTCAACCTGGGCGAGCCAGCCGAGGCCTTCGAGTGGTATCGAGTGAGCACAGCCATTGGCAATGTTCGCAATCAAGGCGCTGAGCTGATAGAGCCGCTTCAGTGAAGCGGCTGCACAGATTCGCAGGTGGTCGACCTGCCCGTGGTTGCGGTGGGTCCGATCAGACCTCGGCGAACTCACCTGGCAGCACAAGCTCCGCTTTTCTGACTTTCCACGTACTGTTCAGCCATAACCTTCCCTTCGAGAATGGCTTCTGTCGAAGAGGAGAATGGTCGACTCACACGCAGGGTTCGCGCCGTTGCACCCGGCTTCCCTACCTCGACCAACATCCCCGTGGGAAATTCGACGCTCGACTCCCACAGCACGTAAATCGATGCCTGGTAACCAAGGTAGGAATGCACGTAAAGGTCATGACTGGTGGACTGAAGGCTCATCACTTTCTCCAACTGGGCGCCTCAATGCGCTTTTGATGGAGATACGACTCAAGCGATCTGACGAGCGTTCCGTTTTCCCTGCATCGTTATCCGTGAAGACGCGAGCCTCTGCGCGGGAGTGGTTCAGGCCCTGGTGCTTTGGGCGCAGGAAACGCCTTGGCGACCCAGTCGTGAGCACGCTCGAGCGCCCAGGCCATCGCCGCGGACAGTTTCTGTCCACGGCAGTCAGGGTGTACCTCTTCGAGCAAGAGCACGCCTTTTTTCCCGTAGATACCCAGGAAAAGTTGAGTGACGTTTTCAAGTGAGAGTCGGGCTTGGATGTTGATTAAAGTGCCGCAGGGAAGGCGCTCATCGTAATTGCGGGAATGCAACGCAGAATTGGCCCATTCCCAATAGATTTTGCCGCGATTACGCATGGAACGGACCTTGAACTCATATTCTTGACTGGAGAGACAGAATACACAGCTGTTCCAATGAATCCACTGCTTAAGGTGTGTGTTACATTTTTTTACAGCTGCTTTTCGTTTAACAGCCGTGATCGCACCACCAGCCCCCTTCATTCGACTGGAGCATGATCCGGGGAAGATGAAGGTGCGCCGCCAGACTGTTGAGCATCCTTTCGGAACGCTCAAAATCGGAATGGGAAGTACCCACTTTCGCCGACTGAGTGCTCTATACCGCCTGGCTGCAGATTTGTTCGGGCACTGGGGTATCAGGCGGCGCTAGCTGAAGGCCGTACGGCATAAGCGCCCTAATCCGAAAGTCGGTTTACTGCCTTGTACAACGTTAGGTACAATGGCTGCGGTTGCCAGCGACGGTTGGATCCATCTGGACACCTGTGGCCGGTGGCTACTGGAATGACGATTCTGATCCAGCTGAGAGAACACGGTGAGTCAATACGGAGCCGCCGTGCGGGTTGACAGGCTTCACTTTCTTAGAACTTTGGGCGTTACCTGTGGCGGTCCAAAGAGCAACCCTTACCCGGGCAGAGCCTGGAGGATGGACAAATGCACGTACTGACTTTTAGCCAGGCTCGCGCCGAACTGAAGCAGACAATGGATGATGTTTGCCGGGACCATGAGCCCGCCGTAATCACGCGACAGCGTGGCGAACCCGTAGTGATGATGTCTCTGGAGGACTACAACGGGATGAACGAGACCATTCACCTGTTGGGATCGTCCAAAAACGCTTCGCGCTTGCGCTCATCCATCGCTCAGCTCCGGGACGGCCAGGCCTTGACGAAGGAACTGGCCCTCAATGAGCAAGAACCAGAAGCAGCGGAACAAGAATGAAGCCCGCGACAAGGTAAGCGTGAAGTTCACCAAGGAGGGCTGGGAGGATTACTGTCACTGGCAGAATGCCGACATCACCATCCTCGGCAACATCAACCGCCTAATTGACGTGTGCCTACGCACCCCCTTCACGGGTATTGGCAAGCCTGAGCCGCTGAAAGGCGATTTATCTGGCTTGTGGTCCCGCCGCATCACCCGTGAGCACCGCCTGGTCTACTTCTTCGAGGCCGGTATGCTCACCGTTCTGCAATGCCGCTACCACTACGACGACTAAAGCACTGTACTGTGCTGTGCGCGAGCCGCCTCCGCCCCTGGCAAAGGGGCGGTCGGTAAACGAATGGACGCGCGCGGTCCTTTTGTAACGGGGCGGCCAAGGGGTCAGCTGCGTGCTCGTTTCACGACGCGGGCAGCCATGAGCGCGGCGCCCGGTATCCAGAGCCCAGGATTTGAAGTGCCTAATCCAACGGCAAGAAGCGCAATTCCGACAGCAAACATAAGCGTTATCCCTCGCTAGGAAAATCCATTTCAACAATCGCCCATTAAAGCACAGGCCGGTCGCAAGAACGGCCAAGGAATCGTCATGCCCGAAACAATTGAGCAGGAGTGACCATGAAAGAACACCATTACGCTGTCACCGTAAATTGGATAGGTAACACGGGTGAAGGTACTGCCAGTTACACGGCGTACCAGAGAGACTTCAACGTGGAGGCTCCAGGCAAGGCACCTATCCTTGGCTCTGCCGACCCCGCCTTTCGCGGGGACCCTGAACGCTGGAACCCTGAAGACATGTTGCTGGCCTCGATCTCGGCCTGCCACAAGCTTTGGTATCTTCATCTGTGCGCAGTCAACAACGTGAACGTCTTGGAATATGTCGACTACCCGGTGGGCCGGATGCTTGAAGGGGATGGCCAGCGCAAGGGCCATTTCAAAGACGCTGAGTTGAGGCCTCAGGTCATTATCAGCAGCCAGTCAAATCTGGATCTTGCAAGACGCCTGCATGACGATGCTCACCACGAATGTTTTATTGCCAACTCAGTCAATTTCCCTATCAGATGCAGTGCTGTTATCAAGCATCAAGACTAGATGTTTTGAATACAACTGCTTCCGTTGTTTAGCAATGGCTTCCAATCGACGCTATCAATAGAGGGGGGAGACACTCTTTCACGAGAGGCCGATAAAGGTCGAAAGCTGATAATCACAACCGACCGCGATCAATCCAAAGCGAAAACCTGACCATACGAAAACCAAGCATCATCGGGTGGTCCTGTTAAACGAGCGCGCATTGAACGCCATCAATCAGGCCCAGCGAATGGATACCCTTCGTCGCATGGCGTCCAAGTCGGCCCACCTGACTAGCCCCTTCGTGTTCCAACCTAGCAAAGGTGGGCTGTGGATCAACGAGCCAAGTGTTACAATCCGCCACTTCAAATCGGCGCTGAAGGCGCTGAACATCCGTGAACGCCGTCAGTACGACACCCGCCACACCTACGCCACCCTATGCCTGATGCCTGGGATGAACCCCGCGTTCATCGCGCGCCAGCTTGGCCACAGCGTCGAGATGTTGCTCTCTACCTACGCGAAATGGATCAGCTCCTCCTCGGACTGGAGGGAGCTGGAGAAGCTGCCGCCCCGAGTCGAATTGGCCCAACATTGGCCCAAGACTGACGACAGGGCCTAAATACACCTCTGGAACCCCCGCAGGACAAGCACTTGATTTCTACCGCTAACATCACCATGCAGTTCGGCTCCAAGCCGCTGTTCGAAAACGTTTCCGTCAAATTCAACAACGGCAACCGCTACGGCCTGATCGGCGCCAACGGTTGCGGCAAGTCGACCTTCATGAAAATCCTCGGCGGTGACCTGGAGCCGTCCGCAGGCCAGGTCATGCTCGAGCCGAATACCCGCCTGGGCAAGCTGCGCCAGGACCAGTTCGCCTACGAGGAATTCACCGTGATCGACACGGTGATCATGGGCCACGGCCAGCTGTGGAAAGTCAAAGCCGAGCGTGACCGTATCTACTCGCTGCCGGAAATGACCGAAGAAGACGGCATGGCCGTCGCCGAGCTGGAAACCGAATTCGCCGAAATGGACGGCTACACCGCCGAGTCCCGCGCCGGTGAACTGCTGCTGGGCCTGGGTATTCCGCTGGAGCAGCACTTCGGCCCGATGAGCGAAGTGGCACCGGGCTGGAAGCTGCGTGTCCTGCTGGCCCAGGCGCTGTTCTCGGACCCGGACGTGCTGCTGCTCGACGAACCGACCAACCACCTGGACATCAACACCATCCGCTGGCTGGAAACGATCCTCACGGCGCGTAACAGCACCATGATCATCATTTCCCACGACCGGCACTTCCTCAACAGCGTCTGCACCCACATGGCTGACCTGGATTACGGTGAGCTGCGCCTGTTCCCGGGCAACTATGACGAGTACATGACCGCGGCCACCCAGTCGCGTGAGCAGTTGCTGTCGGACAACGCCAAGAAGAAAGCCCAGATCGCCGAGCTGCAGACCTTCGTCAGCCGCTTCTCGGCCAACGCCTCCAAAGCCAAGCAGGCCACTTCTCGTGCCAAGCAGATCGACAAGATCCAGCTGGCCGAGGTCAAGCCGTCCAGCCGCGTCAGCCCGTTCATTCGTTTCGAACAGGCGAAGAAACTGCACCGCCAGGCGGTGGTGGTCGAGAAAATGGCCAAAGCCTTCGACGACAAGGTGCTGTTCAAGAACTTCGACATCACCGTCGAAGCGGGCGAGCGCGTTGCGATCATCGGCCCCAACGGTATTGGCAAGACCACGCTGCTGCGCACCCTGGTCGGCGAGATGACCCCGGATGCGGGCTCGGTGAAGTGGACCGACAGCGCCGAAGTGGGCTACTACGCCCAGGACCACGCCCACGACTTCGAAGACGACATGACCCTGTTCGACTGGATGGGCCAGTGGACCTCTGGTGAGCAGGTTATCCGCGGCACCCTGGGGCGCATGCTGTTCTCCAACGACGAAATCCTCAAGTCGGTGAAGGTGATTTCCGGTGGTGAACAAGGTCGCATGCTGTTCGGCAAGCTGATTTTGCAGAAGCCGAACGTGCTGGTGATGGACGAGCCGACCAACCACCTGGACATGGAATCGATCGAAGCGCTGAACCTGGCGCTGGAAAACTACCCGGGCACCCTGCTGTTCGTCAGCCACGACCGCGAGTTCGTGTCGTCGCTGGCCACGCGCATCATCGAGCTGTCGGCCGATGGTGTGGTGGACTTCAGCGGTACCTACGACGACTACCTGCGTAGCCAGGGTGTGCTGGTCTGATTGATGGGACGGCCTGGCCATCTCGGATGGCCGGGCCTCTTCGCGGGCTTGCCCGCTCCCACAGGGACCGCACAGGTATTGGACGCTTGTGGGGCCTTGGGAGAGCGGGCAAGCCCGCGAAGAGTACATCCCCATCCCACCGACCGGCACGGCCCGACGAATAATTCGTTAGCCTGCTGTCTTTTCCTTCGCGCAACGGCCATGATGGGACCACGCCCAACCGCCCGCCCGCGAAAGAGCCCATGACCGCGCAACAACCAGCCCCCGCCAGTAACACGCTGCACATCACCCTGCAGATCCTGTCGATCGTTTTCTATACCTTCATTGCGTTCCTCTGCATCGGCCTGCCGATTGCGGTGCTGCCCAGCTATGTGCACGACCAGCTCGGCTTTGGCGCAGTGATCGCCGGTGTAACCATCGGCCTGCAGTACCTGGCCACGCTGCTGAGCCGCCCGTTTGCAGGGAGGGTGGCGGACACCTTGGGAGGGAAACAGGCCATCCGCTTTGGCCTGCTGGGGATTGCCGGTTGCGGGGTGTTGACGTTGCTGTCAGCCTGGACCCTCACCTTGCCGCTGCTGAGCCTGGCACTGCTGCTCGGTGGACGCTTGCTGCTGGGCATCGCCCAAGGGCTGATCGGCGTGGCCACCTTGAGCTGGGGCATCAGCCAGGTCGGCCCCGAACACACTGCCAGGGTCATCTCGTGGAACGGTATCGCCTCCTATGGCGCGATCGCCATCGGTGCGCCAGTTGGCGTTCTGGCCGTGGACGGGCTGGACTTCAGCGTGCTGGGGCCGGCTTTGCTGGTGCTGGCAACCCTTGCCCTGCTGGTGCTTCGCAAGCGCCCCGACGTGGTCGTGGTACGCGGCGAGCGCCTGCCCTTCTGGTCGGCGTTCGGCCGGGTTGCCCCGTGTGGCCTGGGTTTGACCCTGGCCTCGATCGGCTACGGCACCTTGACCACCTTCGTCACCCTGTATTACCTCGAGCGCGGCTGGGCCGGCGCGGCCTGGTGCCTGAGTGCGTTTGGTGTGTGCTTCATCATTTCGCGGCTGCTGTTCGTCAACGCGGTCAACCGCTTTGGTGGGTACAACGTGGCGGTCGCCTGCATGGCCACCGAAGTGCTCGGCCTGAGCCTTCTGTGGCTGGCGCCCTCGCCGCCCTGGGCGCTGGTTGGCGCCGGGCTGACCGGTTTCGGGCTGTCGCTGGTGTACCCGGCATTGGGCGTGGAAGCGATCAAACAAGTCCCCAGCAGCAGCCGCGGCGCAGGGCTGGGTGCCTATGCTGTGTTCTTCGACATGGCCTTGGCCATTGCCGGCCCGGTGATGGGCGCCGTGGCGGTACACCTGGGGTATGCCTCGATCTTCTGCGTGGCTGCCCTGCTCGCCCTAGCCGGGGTCGGCCTAACGTTGTGGCTGGCGCGGCGCGCCCGTCGCAGCTGAACGCTCAGCCGGCGCTGGCGACCCCAGCGCCTGGCTGAAGAACGCTGCCGTTTCTCGCTGCAGCGAATGATGGATATACCGGCGGTCGACGCCGTCGGCGTCCTTGCACAGCGCCGGCATTCGCGCGTACTGCTCGGCATCGCAGTGGGCCATGAATACGAAATGCCCGGCACCGGCCAACAGGCGGTAGTCCGGTGTGACCGGCAGTTTGCGGGCCAGGGCCTCGGCATTACGGTCCACTGCCACAAGCTGATCGCTGTCGCCACTGTAGATCAGTGCGGGTACCTGCACACCGGCCAGCGTATGGCGCCCGAACAACAGGCTCAGCGGCGCCATCAACATGACCGCCCCCACCCGCGGGTCGGTCTCGGGCGCCAGTTCGCTGCGGTCGGCAATCAGTATGCCGTGGGTCTTGCAGGCGTCTGCGTCATGCGGACGCTCCAGGCAGTACTGACGCAGACGCTCCAGGTCGGGGCGTGCGCCAGACAGGATCAACGCGGTTTCTCCGCCGGCCGAGTAGCCGATCACACCCACCTTGCCGTCATTCAGATAAGGCCCGACCACTGCATCATCACGCGCTGCGGTGATCGCCGCGCTGACTTGCAACGGCCGTCCATAAAGATTGCTCAGGGTGCCAAGGCGACTGTGGTCGCGCACGTTGTCCCCCGGGTGCACCACCGCCACCACCACGAACCCTTGGCGCGCCAACGACGTGGCCAGGTAATGCAAGGCCAGTGGGCTGCCCGTATTGCCGTGAGACAGCACCAGCAGCGGGAATCGCCCCATGGCGACGGGCGCCTCTTCGGCCACGTCGACGGGATACCCGTCTATACGGCTGATACGGGTTTTGCCAACGGCCGGGTAGAACGCCAGCGCTTGCATCGGGCGGCTATCGACCGGGTCGGTCAAGGTCATAAGGTGCAGGCCGGCAACCCACGGCGCGGCCTCGGCGCGGGCCAACAGGCCGCCGAGCAGGACCAGCGCCAACACGCAGCGTGCAAGGGTCATCGGCCAGCGGCTCCTTGCAGGACGAAGGGATAACCCAGCATAAAACCGGCCGGCGTTGTGCCGGATGAAAACTGGATGAAACCGCCGTCATGCAAGCTGCGCCTGCACCCTGTGCATTTGCACATTGCGTCGAACCCATGGCATAGATGCAGGTCAACGTTTTCACGTGACCGTTTTCGCGCCTTTGAAGGAGATTCATGCATGAGCAAGCCTGCCTACGTGCCACCCAAAGTCTGGCGCAACGACGCAGCCTCCGGCGGCCAGTTCGCCAGCATCAACCGCCCGGTAGCCGGCCCGACTCACGACAAGGACCTGCCGCTGGGCAAGCACCCGCTGCAGCTGTATTCCCTGGCCACGCCCAATGGCGTCAAGGTCACCATTGCCCTTGAAGAGCTGCTTGCCCTGGGCCACGCCGGTGCCGAATACGATGCCTGGCTGATCCGCATCGGCGAGGGTGATCAGTTTTCCAGTGGCTTCGTCCAGGTCAACCCCAACTCGAAGATCCCTGCCCTGCTCGACCGCAGCGTGGAGCCGCCGGTGCGGGTGTTCGAGTCAGGCTCGATCCTGCTGTACCTGGCAGAGAAGTTCGGTGCTTTGCTGCCAAAATCGCCGGCTGCGCGCACCGAATGCCTGAACTGGTTGTTCTGGCAGATGGGGGCGGCGCCTTACCTGGGCGGTGGTTTTGGCCACTTCTACGTGTATGCACCGGAAAAGTTCGAGTACGCCATCAACCGCTTCACCATGGAGGCCAAGCGTCAACTGGACGTACTTGATCGCCGCTTGGCCGAAAGCCGTTATCTGAGCGGCGAGGAATACAGTATCGCTGATATTGCCGTGTGGCCGTGGTATGGCCAGCTGGTGCGCGGCAACCTGTATGACGCCGCGCAGTTCCTGGCGGTTGACGAGTACCCGAACGTACAGCGCTGGGCCGAGGACATCGCCCTGCGCCCTGCTGTGCAGCGCGGTACACGCGTGAACCGTACCTGGGGAGATGAACACAGCCAGGTGCCGGAGCGCCATAGCG
The DNA here is from genome assembly GCF_043105275.1 of Pseudomonas sp. TYF_14. Classification (NCBI taxonomy): domain Bacteria; kingdom Pseudomonadati; phylum Pseudomonadota; class Gammaproteobacteria; order Pseudomonadales; family Pseudomonadaceae; genus Pseudomonas; species Pseudomonas sp. TYF_14. The sequence goes on along the minus strand of NZ_JBICLK010000087.1, from coordinate 83,236 downwards.
CCGCAGACCTGGAAGGTTGACGCAAACCGTGTGGGAGCGGCCCTTGGGTGACTGAAAGGCCGCCCCCACAATGGGCCGTGCAATACCTGCGAATGCCCCCGACAATGCCCCCTTGCATAAAACCATTTGCCCCTGCGCAAACCTGCGTCCGCCAAGCCCTTCTTGTACACTCCTCGCATTAGCCCCCACCTGCACATTTTTTGGTGAACGCATGATCGAGGTAACCGAGGTTTCCATTGCCGAGCTGCGCGACGCGCTCGAGACGGGCCGCACAACGGCGGTCGAGCTGGTCAAGGCCTACCTGGCGCGCATCGACGCCTACGATGGCGCCGACACGGCCACTGCCCTTAACGCCGTAGTGGTGCGCAACCCGGAGGCGCTGAAAGAAGCCGAGGCCTCCGATGCCCGCCGCGCCAAGGGCCAGGTGCTTAGCCCGCTGGACGGCATCCCCTACACCGCCAAGGACAGCTACCTGGTCAAAGGCCTGACTGCCGCCTCCGGCAGCCCTGCCTTCAAGGACCTGGTCGCCCAGCGCGACGCCTTCACCATCGAGCGCCTGCGCGCCGCTGGTGCCGTGTGCCTGGGCAAGACCAACATGCCGCCCATGGCTAACGGTGGCATGCAGCGCGGCGTCTATGGCCGCGCCGAAAGCCCGTACAACGCCGACTACCTGACCGCGCCCTTCGCCTCGGGCTCGTCCAACGGTGCCGGTACCGCCACCGCCGCCAGCTTCAGCGCCTTTGGCCTGGCCGAAGAAACCTGGTCCAGCGGCCGTGGCCCGGCGTCCAACAACGGCCTGTGCGCCTACACCCCGTCGCGCGGGGTGATTTCGGTGCGTGGCAACTGGCCGCTGACGCCGACCATGGACGTGGTGGTGCCCTATGCCCGCACCATGGCCGACCTCCTTGAAATCCTCGACGTGGTGGTAGCCGATGACGCCGACAAGCGCGGCGACCTGTGGCGCCTGCAGCCGTGGGTGCCGATCCCCGCTGCCTCGACGGTACGCCCAGCGTCGTACCTTGAACTGGCGGTAGATGCCAGCGCGCTCAAGGGCAAGCGCTTTGGCGTCCCACGCATGTATATAAATGCCGATCCCGAAGCGGGCACCGCCGAGAAGCCAGGCATCGGCGGGCCGACCGGCCAACGCATCAACACCCGCGCCACGGTGATCGACCTGTGGCAACAAGCACGCCAGGCCCTGGAAGCGGCGGGTGCCGAAGTACTGGAAGTGGACTTCCCGCTGGTGTCCAACTGCGAAGGCGACCGCCCAGGTGCGCCGACCGTGTACAACCGTGGCATCGTCAGCAAGGCATTCCTGCATGACGAACTGTGGGAACTGTCGGGCTGGGCCTTTGACGACTTCCTGCGCGCCAACGATGACCCCAAGCTTAATCGCCTGGCCGATGTCGACGGGCTGAAGATCTTCCCCCACGACCCGGGCACCCTGCCCAACCGTGAAGACGACCTGGCTGCCGGCATGGACGAGTACGTCAACATGGCCAAACGTGGCCTGAAGACCTGGGACCAGATCGAGACCCTGCCCGACGGCCTGCGCGGCCTGGAGCAGACCCGCAAGCTGGACCTGGAAGACTGGATGGACAAGCTGGGCCTGGACGCGGTGCTGTTCCCCACCGTAGCCGACGTTGGCCCGGCCGATGCCGATATCAACCCGGTATCGGCGGACATCGCCTGGAGCAACGGTGTCTGGGTAGCCAACGGCAACCTGGCAATCCGTCACCTGGGCGTGCCGACCGTGACCGTGCCGATGGGCGTGATGGCCGATATCGGTATGCCGGTGGGGCTGACCTTTGCCGGGAAGGCCTATAGCGACAACGCGCTGCTGAGTTTTGCTGCCGCGTTCGAGGCCACCGGCTCGCGCCGGATGGTTCCGCCGCGCACGCCGGCGCTCGGCTGAGTCTTACAGGGCCCGCGAAAGCAGATCGCGAATTTCAACTATATGTGTAAAAATGCACAAACAGTTGATTTTGCGGTCTGCCATGCCTATCCCCCCCAGCGAAGAACGCCAACTCACCCTCACCGTGCTCAAGGCCGCGATCCAGGCACTGGGCAGCGTTGCCGCACGCAACATGGAAATACTCCTGCACGACCTTGACCACCCCGAACACTCGGTGGTGGCGATCGTCAACGGGCATCTTTCCGGCCGCAGCGTGGGCAGCCCGATCCTTGCCGCACCGGAGCAGGACCAGGGTTTCAAGGCACTGATGCAGGCCTCGGCCGACCAGCACGGCCGTGAGCCGGTGGTGCTGCCCGATTACCCCACTACGCTCAAAGGCCGCACGCTACGAAGTGCCACGGCAATCTTCCGTGACAGCAGCGGCCACCCGTTCGCCAGCCTGTGCGTCAACACCGACGTCACCGGCCTGGATGCTGCCATGAACTTTCTCCAGCAGCTGCAGCCGCTGGGGGCCATACCTGCGGTCAACGAACCTGCCGACATGGAGCTGCTGATGAGCGAGATCATCCAGGCCGCCCTGCAGCGCAGCGGCCAGGGGCGGATGAACAAACAGGCCAAGGTCGAGGCCGTGCGCGTCATGCAGGAGCGCGGCCTGTTCATCGTCAAGGGCGGCGTCGAGAAGGCTGCCAGCGCCCTCGGCGTGACGCGCTACACCATTTACAACTACCTCGAGCAACTACGCGGAGCCAGCCAATGACCTTGCACATTCATACCCCCCTGATCGAGTCGCGCCCGCTGTCGTTGGCGGCCGGTCGTAATATCTGGCTCAAGCTCGACGCCCTGCAACCCTGCGGTTCGTTCAAACTGCGCGGTGTAGGCCACGCCTGCGAGGTACACCACGCGCGTGGCGCCCGGCACTTTGTGTCCTCGTCAGGTGGCAATGCCGGTTTGGCAGTCGCCTATGCCGGACGCAAGCTGGGGGTGCCGGTGACCGTGGTGGTACCCGAAACCACCACCGAACGGGCCAAGCAGTTGCTGCACCTGGAAGACGCCAAGGTGGTGGTGCAAGGCAGTTCCTGGCAAGAGGCCAACGCCCTGGCACAGACACTGGTAGGCCCGAACGATGCCTTCATCCACCCATTCGACGACCCACTGCTGTGGGCCGGGCATGCCAGCCTGGTGGATGAAGTGGCCGAGGCCGGCCTGAAGCCGGACGCGGTGGTGTTGTCAGTCGGCGGGGGCGGCTTGCTCAGTGGCGTGGTGGAGGGGCTCAAGCGCAATGGCTGGGGCGATGTGCCGGTGCTGGCGGTAGAAACCGAGGGCGCGGCGTCGCTGCATGCGGCCATGCAGGCTGGGCATTCGGTGGAGCTGGAGCGCATCGCCTCGGTGGCGACGTCGCTGGGGGCCAAGCGTGTGGCTGATCAGGCGCTGATGTGCGTGCAGCAGCATCCGGTGCACAGCCATCTGGTCAGCGATCGCGCAGCGCTGGAGGCCTGTGAGCGGTTCTTGCTGGACCACCGTGTACTGGTCGAGCCCGCGTGCGGGGCGGCGTTGGCAGTGGCCTATGATGCCAAGGCTCTGGGCGCCTTGCGCAATGTCCTGGTGGTGGTCTGTGGTGGCGCTACCGCAACACTGGAGCAGATCCAGGCCTGGCTGCAGCAGGCAGACTGAAGCTGCCATCTGTCGGGGGTGATTACGACAGTCACATGCACCTGATCTACTAGGCTCGCCGCAACCGAAAAGCCCACGCAATGGCGTCAACCCTGACGAAATGCGTATCCCGCCCTTTCGGTCTGCGGCAAGTGAAGGCACAATGCGTGTCCTTTTTTTGGCCGGCCTGGCCGGGGGCCTTTAAATGATCAAGACGCCGTATTACCTCATCGATAAAACCAAGCTGCTCAGCAACATGGAGAAGATCGCCTACGTGCGCGAACACTCCGGTGCCAAGGCGCTGCTCGCCCTCAAGTGCTTCGCCACCTGGTCGGTGTTCGACCTGATGCAGCAGTACATGGACGGTACCACCTCGTCCTCCCTGTTCGAGCTCAAGCTCGGCCGCCAGAAGTTCGCCGGCGAAACCCATGCCTATAGCGTGGCCTGGGCCGACGACGAGGTCGAGGAGATGCTTGAGAACTGCGACAAGATCATCTTCAACTCGATCGGCCAGCTGCAACGCTTTGCCGAACAGTCCGAAGGCAAGGTGCGTGGTCTGCGCGTCAACCCGCAGGTCAGCAGCTCCGACTACCTGCTGGCCGACCCGGCCCGCCCGTTCAGCCGCCTGGGCGAATGGGACCCGGCGAAGATCGAACAGGTGATCGAACAGATCTCCGGCTTCATGTTCCACAACAACTGCGAGAACGGTGACTTCGGCCTGTTCGACAAGATGCTCACGCACATCGAAGAGCGTTTCGGTCACCTGCTGCACAAGGTCGAGTGGGTCAGCCTTGGTGGCGGCATTCACTTCACCGGTGAAGACTATGCAGTAGACGCCTTCTGCGCGCGCCTGAAGGCGTTCTCGGAAAAATACGGCGTGCAGGTTTACCTGGAGCCGGGCGAAGCCGCCATCACCAACAGCGCTTCGCTGGAAGTGACCGTGCTCGATACCCTGTACAACGGCAAGCACCTGGCCGTGGTCGACAGCTCGATCGAAGCGCACCTGCTCGACCTGCTGATCTACCGCCTCAACGCCAAGATGGCCCCCAATGACGGCGAGCATACCTACATGGTCTGCGGCAAGTCATGCCTGGCCGGTGACATCTTCGGCGAGTACCAATTCGACCGTCCGCTGGCCATTGGCGATCGCCTGTCGTTCATCGACACGGCGGGTTACACCATGGTCAAGAAAAACTGGTTCAACGGGCTGAAGATGCCTTCCATCGTGGTCAAGCAGCTCGACGGCAGCGTCGAAGTCGTCCGCGAGTTCGGTTTCGAAGACTACGTTTCCAGCCTGTCGTAAGACCGGCTTTCAAGTAAGGAGCAAAGGGTAAATTGAAGAAGAACGTTCTTATCATTGGTGCAGGAGGTGTCGCCAAGGTGGTGGCCCACAAGTGCGCGCAGCATAACGACGAACTGGGTCGTATCGCCATCGCGTCACGGAACATCTCCAAATGCCAGGCCATCATCGACAGCGTCAAGGCCAAGGGTAGCCTCAAGGTACCCGCCGACATCCAGGCCTTCTCGCTCAATGCCCTCGATGTCGAGGCAACCAAGGCGCTGATCCGCGAAACCGAATCGCAGATCGTGATCAATGTGGGTTCCGCCTTCCTCAACATGTCGGTGCTGCGTGCTTGCATCGATACGGGTGTCGCCTATCTGGACACCGCCATCCACGAAGAGCCGGGCAAGATCTGCGAGACCCCACCATGGTACGGCAACTACGAGTGGAAACACCTCGAAGAGTGCCAGGCAAAGAACATTACCGCCATTCTCGGCGTCGGTTTCGACCCGGGTGTGGTGAACAGCTACGCCAAGCTGGCGCAGCAGCAGTATTTCGACAGCATTGATTCGATCGATATTCTCGACGTCAATGCCGGTTCGCATGGCAAGTACTTTGCCACCAACTTCGACCCGGAAATCAACTTCCGCGAGTTCACCGGACAAGTGTGGAGCTGGCAGAACAGCCAGTGGACCAGCAACACCATGTTCGAGGTCAAGCGTACCGACGACCTGCCAGTGGTAGGCTCGCAAAACCTGTACCTGACCGGCCACGATGAAGTTCACTCGATTTCGAAGAACCTCAACGTCCCGAACGTGCGCTTCTGGATGAGCTTCGGCGAGCACTACATCAACGTGTTCACTGTTCTGAAAAACCTGGGCCTGCTCAGCGAGCAACCGGTGAAAACCGCCGAAGGCCTGGAAGTGGTACCGCTGAAAGTGGTCAAGGCCGTACTGCCAGACCCGGCCTCGCTGGCCCCTGGCTACACCGGCAAGACCTGCATCGGCGACCTGGTCAAAGGCACCAAGGATGGCCAGCCGCGCGAAGTGTTCATCTACAACGTGGCCGACCACGAAGAAGCCTACGCCGAGACCGACAGCCAGGGCATTTCCTACACCGCCGGTGTACCGCCAGTGGCCGCTGCCCTGCTGGTCGCTCGTGGCGAGTGGGATGCCAAGCGCATGGTCAACGTCGAGGAGCTGCCAGCCGAGCCGTTCCTCAAGGCGCTGGACGTGATGGGCCTGCCGACCCGCGTCAAAGATGAAAAAGGCGATCGTCCCTGGGACGCTGAAGCCTAAGCGACAAACAGAAGGGGTGCCATGCAGCACCCCTTCTGCTTTCCAGGTCCAGGATCGCCACAGCCCTGAAACAAGCACGTAACCTGTGGGAACGGGCAAGCCCGCGAAGAGGCCGGCGCAAGATCACGCTCTACTTGCGGGCCTCCAGAATCAGGTTGAACGGCGTCTGCGTCGCGCGCCGGAAGCGGCTGAACCCCGCCTCCTCGAAGACGGCCCGCAATCGCGCCTCCCCGGCCTGCGCACCCAACCCCAGTCCCACTTCCTGCGACAACGAATTGGGCGTGCAGATAAACGTCGACGCCGCATAGAACAAGCGCCCGACCGGTGTCAGGTTACCCTCCAGCGAGTCCTCGGCATATGGCTCCACCAGCATGACCGTGCCATCAGCTTTCAAAGCATGGTAGGCATGCCTGGCTGCCCCGACCGGGTCACCCATGTCGTGCAGGCAATCGAAGAAGCACACCAGGTCATGATCATGCCCCGGGTACTCCTTGGCGCTGGCCTGCTGGAAGCTCACCCGCCCCTCCAACCCCGCTTCCCGTGCACGCGCGTTGGCGGTGACGATTGAAGGCTGATGATAGTCGTACCCCACGAAGGTCGACGCCGGAAACGCCTGCGCCATCACCAGCGTCGAGGCACCATGACCGCAGCCCACGTCCGCCACCTTGGCGCCCGCCTGCAGCTTGGCCACCACACCCTCCAGTGCCGGCAGCCAATCCGCAACCAGGAAGGTGCGATACCCCGGCCGGAAAAAGCGCTCGGTACCGCTGAACATGCACGGGTGGTGATCGCCCCAGGCCAACCCGCCATCGCCGCGCATGGCGGCTACCAGCTTGTCCTTGTCATGGAACAGCGCCGCCACCACTGCCGCGCCGCCGGCCATGTAGGCCGGGGAGTCCTCCAGCGCCAGGGCCATGGCCTGTTCTTCAGGCAGCACAAAACGGCCCTTGTCATGGACCATGTAGCCCGATGCCGCCTGGGCATTCAACCATTCGCGCACCAGCCGCGGGTGGCAGCCGGTCTTTTCCGCCAGTTGCTCAGGGGTGACCGCCTGGCTGTCGGCCATGGCCCGGTACAGCCCCAGTTCATCGCCGAGAATGACATTGGCCAGCGTCGCCGCTGCGCCCATGTCGCCCACCAGCTTGCCCATGAAATCGTGAAGCCTTGCCTCGTCCATGACCTGCCCTCCTCTGCAAGAAGGCCATCGCCAACGAGGGACGTCCGCTCCGGGAAGGCGGTGGTCGGTTCAAGGGTTTTCGTTCGCGGTACAACACGCTACCGCGAGCTGTCAGTAAGTTTAGATGCTCTGCCTGGGCGACGTGGAATAACGGCCATATGGCCCACGAGCATTTCCCTCAGGTCACAATTCCTAAACAACGATGTGACATTTTTTTTCAGCTTTCCTATCAAGGAGCTGTCAAATGAAGGTCACGGTTTTCGGAACCGGCTATGTCGGCCTGACCCAGGCAGTGTGCCTGGCCCAGGTAGGCCATTCGGTGTTGTGCATGGATGTCGATGCCGATCGGGTGGCCAGCCTGAGTGAAGGCCATTGCCCGATCTTCGAGCCCGGCCTTGCGCCGCTGCTGGAGAAGAACCTCGCCTGCGGTCGGCTGCGCTTCACCACGGATGCCGCAGCGGCTGCCAACTATGCCCGGTTGCAGTTCATTGCCGTCGGTACTCCGCCGCAAGCCGATGGTAGCGCCGACCTGAAGCACGTTTTCGCCGTGGTCGACAGCATCCTCGAACACGCTGACGGGCCCAAAGTAATCGTCAACAAGTCCACCGTGCCGGTGGGTACGGTACACCGCATCAAGGCACGCATCGCCCAGGCCGTGGCCGATACCAGCCGCTTCCAGGTGATCAGCAACCCGGAGTTTCTCAAGGAAGGGTCTGCGGTGGATGACTGCATGCGCCCCCAGCGCATCATCATCGGCGGCGCAGAAGCGGCCGAAGTGGAGTTGCTACGCGAGCTTTACCTGCCGTTCAACCGCAACCGCGAAAAGTTCATGGTCATGGACGCGCGCAGTGCCGAGCTGACCAAGTACGCAGCCAACTGCATGCTGGCCACCAAGATTTCCTTCATCAACGAAATCGCCAACCTGGCCGAGCACCTGGGGGCCGACATCGAAATGGTGCGCCGTGGCATCGGCTCGGACCCGCGCATCGGTTACGACTTCATCTACGCCGGCTGCGGTTTTGGCGGCTCGTGCTTCCCCAAAGACCTGCAAGCCCTGCGCCACAGTGCCGAGGCGGAAGGCTTCGAGACACAGTTGCTGCGGGCAGTAGAGTCGGTCAACGAGCAGCAGAAGGGCCGGCTGTTCAGCAAGATCCAGCGCCATTACCCCGGCGGCCTGCGGGGCAAGGTGTTTGCCCTGTGGGGGTTGTCGTTCAAGCCCAATACCAATGATATCCGCGAAGCTTCCAGCCGGGTCCTGCTGGAAGCACTGTGGGCCGCGGGCGCGCGGGTGCAGGCTCACGACCCTCAGGCCATGGAAGAAATCCGGCGCCACTACGGCCCGCGTGCCGACCTGCAACTGGTGCCCTGCAAGGACGATGCGTTGCGGGGCGCCGATGCCCTGGTGATCGTCACCGAATGGCAGGACTACCGTGTGCTCAACCTGGACGAGGTGCCGCAGCAGCTGGCCGACCGGGTGGTGTTCGATGGCCGCAACCTGTACGAACCCGAGCACATGGCCTCGGCAGGGCTGGCTTACTACGGCATCGGACGTGGCAAGATTGCGCCAGCTTGACGGCAATGATTACCGGCTGGCCACTCCCTGGCTGTCAGCCGGCCTTATCGACTCAGGGCGCTGCGGACTGACAGGCGGCTCAAGCTGCAGCACCTCGTTGGTATATGCCCACTCCTTCTCTAGCTGATCCGGGTGGTCGTTCAGGCGGATGCCATAGGACGGGATGATCTGTTTGATCTTGGCCTGCCACTCGGGCGACGCCACCTTGTTCTTGAACACCTTGTTCAACACATCGAGCATGATAGGCGCAGCGGTCGACGCACCGGGAGAGGCCCCCAGCAAGCCGGCGATACTGCCGTCCCTGGACGTCACCACCTCGGTACCGAGCTTGAGCACGCCGCCCAACGCTTCGTCTTTCTTGATGATTTGCACCCGCTGGCCCGCCTGCCACAGCCGCCAGTCTTCTTTCTTCGCCTCGGGGAAGTAGGTGCGCAGCGCTTCGAAGCGGTCATCGTCCGATTGCAGCACCTGCCCGATCAGGTACTGCACCAGGTCGAACTCGCGTACCCCTACCCGCACCATCGGCCAGGCATTGTGCACGCTGGTACTGGCGAGCAGGTCAAGCAATGAGCCCTGCTTGAGGAACTTGGTCGAGAAGGTGGCAAACGGCCCAAACAGGATCAGGCGCTTGCCATCAAGTACCCGGGTGTCCAAGTGCGGCACCGACATGGGCGGCGCACCGGTTGCGGCAATGCCATAGGCCTTGGCCATGTGGCGCTGGGCGATAGCCGGGTTGTCAGTGACCAGGAACGAGCCACCGACCGGGAAGCCGCCATAGTTCTTGGCCTCGTCGATACCCGACTTCTGCAGCAGCGGCAGTGCCGCCCCGCCAGCGCCGATGAACAGGAACCGGGCATCGGTGGCTGCCTTGCTGCCATTCTTCAGATTCTTGTACTCGACGTGCCAGGAACCGTCGTCGTTACGGGTGATGTCCTGCACTTCGCTCGACAGCTTGAGATCGAAGTTCGGCCGCGTCTGCAGGTAACCCACATACTGCCGGGTGATCTCGCCAAAGTTGACGTCGGTGCCGATCGGCGTCCAGGTCACGGCCAGCTTCTGGTTGGGATCGCGGCCTTCCATCATCAGCGGGACCCATTTGCGGATCTGCTCGTGGTCTTCGGAGTACTGCATGGGTTTGAACAGGGGGCTGGCCTGCAGCGCCTCGTAGCGCTTCTTCAGGAAGCGGATATTGTCATCGCCCCAGACAAAGCTCATGTGCGGGGTGGTGTTGATGAACGAATGCGGGTTTTTCAGCACGCCCTGCTTGACCTGCCAGGCGAGAAACTGGCGCGTTACCTGGAACGACTCGTTGATTTCAACTGCCTTGCTGATGTCGATCTTGCCGTCTTTTTCCGGGGTGTAGTTCAGCTCCGCCAGAGCCGAGTGGCCGGTGCCGGCGTTGTTCCAGCCGTTGGAGCTCTCCTCGGCCACCTTGTCCAGGCGCTCGACCATTTCCATCGACCAGCCGGGCTCCAGCTCATTGAGCCACACGGCCAAGGTAGAACTCATGATGCCGCCGCCCACAAGCAGCACATCGACCTTTCGGGTTTCCGCCGCTTGGGCATTGAGCATGCCGATGGCCAAGGCCAGCCCGGCCATCGCCAGTTTTGGCTTGATGGTGATCTTCATAACCTCTCCCGCGCCTCGTTGCTGTCCGTGGTTCAGCCACAAGCTTAGCCGACGCGTTTAGTCGGGTATGACGACGCACAAACACTTGCAATCGGCGACATCTCAAAATACTGTATGAATACTCAGTATCGCAGGTCAGCCACCATGCAACTCATCGCCAAACTCGGCATCCTTGCCGACGCCGCCAAGTACGACGCCTCCTGCGCCAGCAGTGGTGCGCCCAAGCGCAATTCGCGCGGCGCTGACGGCCTGGGTGCCACCAACGGCATGGGTATCTGTCACAGCTATACCCCGGACGGCCGCTGTGTATCGCTGCTCAAGGTACTGCTGACCAACTTCTGCCTGTACGACTGCCAGTACTGCGTCAACCGCCGCTCCAGCAACGTGCCACGCGCGCGCTTCAGCCCCGAGGAAGTGGTACGCCTGACCCTGGACTTCTACCGGCGCAACTGCATCAGCGGCCTGTTCCTCAGCTCCGGCATCATCCGCTCGGCGGACTACACCATGGAGCAGCTGATCCGTGTGGCCCGGCTGTTGCGCGAAGAGCACAGCTTCCGCGGCTACATCCACCTCAAGGCCATCCCCGATGCCGACCCGCTGCTGATCGAAGAAGCCGGGCGCCTGGCCGACCGCCTCAGCGTCAACATCGAACTGCCCACCGACGCCAGCCTCAAGCGCCTGGCGCCAGAAAAGCAAGGGCACACCATTCGCCAGGCGATGGGCGTGATTCATCAGGGCCAGCAGGCCGTGGCCAACGAGCCCAGGGCGCCGCGCTTTACCCCGGCCGGGCAGAGCACCCAAGTCATCGTCGGCGCCGACAGCACCGACGACAGTACCTTGCTGCGCAATGCCGAGTCGCTGTACCAGGGCTACGGCCTCAAGCGCGTGTACTACTCTGCCTTCAGCCCGATCCCCGACAGCCCCGGCAGCGTACCCCTCGCCGCACCACCGCTGCTGCGCGAACACCGCCTGTATCAAGCCGACTTCCTGCTGCGTGGCTATGGCTACAAGGCTGGCGAGCTGCTGGGCCACAGCGGCAACCTGGCACTGGACATCGACCCCAAGCTGGCCTGGGCGCTGGCCAACCGCGAAGTCTTCCCGCTGGACGTGAACCGCGCCGAACCTGCGCTACTGGCGCGTATCCCCGGCATCGGCCTGCGCAGCGTACAGCGCCTGGTCGCCTTGCGCCGGGAGCGGCGCATCCGTTATGACGACCTGATCCAGCTGCGCTGCGTGCTGGACAAGGCACGGCCGTTCATCGTCACCAGCGACTACCGCCCCGCCCAGGCCGAGCTGCGCAGCGGCTTGCTGAGAGCGCGCTTGAGTGAGCCGCCAGCGCCCGTGCAGATGGGGTTATGGGGGTGATCGCACTCGACTGCGACGACCTGTTCGCCACCTGGCGCGAGCAGGCCCGCGTATTGTTGAGCCATGGCATCGACCCGTCGGAAGTCACCTGGTCGCAAGGCCCGATGGCGGACCTGCTGGCCGTGCCGGCTGTGCCGCCTGAAGGGCCTGGCCCTTTCCGGGCCAAAGTCCCGGCCGCACTGCTGAGCCAGTTGGAGCAGGCCTCTTGCTACCGTGGCGAGCAGCGCTGGAACCTGCTGTATGAAGTGCTGTGGCGCGTCGCCCATGGCGACCGCACGGCAATGCTGGCCGGTGACCGGCTGGGCAGTGAGCTGCAACGGCGCATCAAGCAGGTAACCCGCGAGGCGCATCACTTGCACGCGTTTGTACGCTTCGTGCCGTTGCCTGAGGAACTGGCTGAGCACTTGCAGCTGGATCTGGTGGCCTATCACGAGCCGGCACACGACATTCTGCACAGTGCCAGCGCCCACTTCGCCGACCGTCTGGGGCGTTTGCGCTGGTTGATTGCCACGCCACAGGATGGCATTCGCTTCGACGGCCAGTCGTTCGACTACCAGCGACAGTGCCCCGAGCCCTGGCGCCAGTGGGCCCGCAACGCCGAAGACCCCGGCGCCGAACTTTGGCGCACCTACTACCGCCACACCTTCAACCCGGCCCGCCTCAACCCGGATGCCTTGCGCCTGCACATGCCAGGGCGGTTCTGGCGGCATTTGCCGGAAGGCATGCTGATACCGCAGCTTGAAGGCCTGGCGCGCCAAGGCAAACAGCGAGACGGCCAAGCCCTTGAGGTGGCCTCGCAAACCGGCAAGACCATCAGCAAGCCTGCGCGCTCGGTGTAGCTGCGGAGCCTGTTGCGGCCCCGTCGAGACACAAGGCCGCAGCTACAGCGAAAACATCATGCTCAGCTGAAGAGCCTGGCCAGGCAGGCCAGTTTCTTCTTGTACGAACGGCGCGCCTCCAGTGCCTGCTCCAGGCTCACCGGCAGGAACCGCGCCTGCTGGTTGGGCTGCATCTGCCCGATCAGGTCGAGGTCGGCGCTGATCACCGTGCCGATCATGGCGTAGCCGCCCCCCGACACTGCATCGCGATGCAGGATGATCGGTTCCAACCCTGCCGGCACCTGGATCGATCCAATCGGGTAGCAGCTGTCGACGATATTGGACGGGTCCGACCCGGCACCGAACGGCTGCTCGCGAGGCTGGAAACTCAAGGCGCTGCCGCCTTTGTAGCGATATCCGATACGGTCCGCTTCGGAGCCAACCGTCCAGGCGTCGGTGAAGAAACGTTGCGCTGCAGCTTCGGTCAGGCGGTGGAAGTACAGCCCAGGCACCACCCGCAACACCACCTCGCCCCCCAGGGCCTGACGCAGGGCCATGGGCAAACTTGCACCGGCACGGGTCTTGCCGCTGGGCACGCCGACCGGCAGCAGGTCGCCCGCCATCAGTTTGCGCCCATGAAAGCCACCCAACGCGCCCAGCGCGTAGGTGGACCGGCTACCCAGTACCTCGGGCACATCGATGCCTCCGGCCACTGCCAGGTAGGCCCGGGCGCCCGCTGTTGGAAAGCCGAAACGCAACACTTGCCCCGCCCGCACGGCAAACGCAGTGTCCGGTCGCTGCTCGCGGCCATCGAGCAACGCTGGCATCTGCGCACCGCACACAGCGACCAGTGCGTCTTGCTGGAACTCCAGCTCCGGCCCCACCAGCGCACACTCCAGGCCCGCAGCGCCGGCCGGGTTGCCCACCAGGTGATTGGCTGCGCTCAAGGCGTACTGGTCGAGTGCGCCGGACGGTGGGATACCCAGGTGGTAGTAACCTTCGCGGCCCAGGTCCTGTACAGAAGTGGCCAGCCCCGGTTTGAGTACCTTGATCATGCCAGCACCTCCTGCAGCGATTTGGGGTAGCCGACCGGGTCGGCGAGGAAGGCGTCCAGGGAAAACGCCACCGGGCGAATGCGCAGGTCGAAGCAGCCATCCTCCACTTCCGCCACCGCCTGGTCGTAGGTGCGGCGGTCGATAGGCTTGAACTGCACGATGTCACCTGGGCGGAAGAACACCATGTGCTCTTTCAGGTAATTCAAGGTCTGCTGCGGGTCGTAGATCGGTGCCGGGGTGACGCCGAACATCTGGTAGCCCCCCGCCCCGCGCACCGAGTAGATGCAACCAAAGCAGCCGCCATGGCCCAGGGTGAGCTTGGGCGTGTCGGTACGGGGGCGCAGGTACTTGGGCACCTGCAGCTGCCGCTCGCGCTCGACCATCTGGAACATGAACGGCAAGCCGGCGACAAAGCCGACCATCGACACGAACCATGGCGCGCCACTGTGGGCCGCGATGAAGGCCTCGACATCGGCCAGGCCGTTGATGCGCGCGGCGTACTCCAGGTCAGTGCTGGTCGGGTCCTGGTGGCGATCCCGAAAGCGCATCAGGGTTTCATGGGTCCAGGGGTCGTTGTACAGCACCGGGATCTCGATGATCCGCGTCTGCAACGAACGCTCGGCCACCGCCTGCGCCTCGGCGCCGCGCACGGCTTCGAGCAGTGCCTCGGGGGCGATACGGTCCGGGTCGAAGCGGACCTGGAACGACGCATTGGCCAGGCACACATCAAGCACGCCATCCAGGGCCATGCGCTCCACCGCACGGGTGACGGCCATACCCTTGAAAAAGGCCTCCAGCGACATGCTTTCGCTGACTTCGGCAAACAGGTGCTCGTCGGCGCCGAAGCTGTAACGGATCGGGGTTGTAGCAAGCGGTTCGGCCATGACAGTTCCTTTTCTTGGAATCTTTATAGAAAGGCAGGCGAAAACAAAAGGCACGGGCTCCGGCTTGTCGGTTTGCCGGATGCCTGACGGGTTCAGCGCGGTGCCCGCACCACGATGCCGGCCGCATCCAGTGCCCTGCGCGTGGCCTCGACCAGGTCCAGCGCGCCCGGGGTGTCACTGTGTAGGCAAATGGAATCGAATTCGATCGCCAGGTCCTGGCCTTCGACCGTGCGCACCACGCCTTGGCGACAAGCACGCAGTACCCGCTCGGCGACGGCTTGGGCCTCGTAGCCACGCACATTGCGGGTAAACACGATCGACCCGCTCAGGTCGTACTCGCGGTCGGCATAGAACTCGCGAATCACCGGCTGCCCCATTTCCTGGGCAATGCGGCAGATCACCGAACCCGGCATGCAGTACAGCAGCAACTCGGGCTCGATCACCCGCAGGTTCTGCACCAGCAAGCGCGCCGCTTCTTCGTCACGCGCCAAGTGCATGTACAGCGCCCCATGCGGCTTGATGTGCTGCAGGCGCACGCCCTGGGCACGAGCGATTTCACGCAGCGCGCCCAATTGATAGAGCATGTCGTCCACCAGTTCCTGCGCCGAGGCATTGATGTGCCGGCGGCCAAAGCCGACCAGGTCGCGGAAACCCGGGTGTGCTCCCACCGCAACCCCAAGGGCCTTGGCGCGCTCGACGGTGCGGCGCATGGTGCCGGGGTCGCCGGCGTGGAAACCGGTGGCGATGTTGGCGCTGCTGATGTAGCCCATCAGTTCGTGATCGACGCCGTCGCCAATCGTCCACGGGCCAAAGCCCTCACCCATGTCCGAGTTGAAATCCACTGCTTGCATGACCGCGTCTCCTGGCACTTGTGACTGCATGCAAGCCACGTTAGATTCTCTGCACCCCCTTGGGAAGATCTATAAACAGATGGGGTACCTTCTGAAAATCAGATACCCCGGGAGCCTACCGTGTCACTCACCTTGCGTCAGGTCCGCTACTTCGTTGCCACCGCTGAAATCGGCCAGATCTCCCAAGCGGCAATCCACCTGAACATCTCCCAGTCGGCAGTGACCACAGCCATCAAGGAGCTGGAAGCGATGCTCGGCGTGCTGTTGTTCCAGCGCTCGGCCCAAGGCATGAGCCTGACCGAAGCCGGCCGGCACTTCTTGAACCGGGCCTACGTCATCCTGCGCAGTGTCGACGATGCGTTGAACAGCCCGCTTCCGGACGTGCGTGCCAGTGGCCTGTTGCGCCTGGCGGCGAGTTACACGGTGATCGGCTACTTCCTGCCGCACCACTTGCAGCGCCTGGAGCACTGGCATCCGGGCGTGACACTGGAGCTGTACGAGCAGGAGCGCAGCGCCATCGAGCAAGGCCTGCTGGAGGGGCGTTTCGACATGGCGGTGGTGCTCACCGCCAACCTCACTCACCCCGACATCGTCTCGGAAACCCTGTTCAACTCCGAGCGCCGGCTGTGGCTGCCCGGGCATCACCCACTGTGCGAGCGATCGGCCGTGAGCCTGGCCGAGGTGGCCTGTGAGCCGTTCATACTGTTGACCGTGGATGAGGCCGAGCAAAGTGCCATGCGCTACTGGGAGCAGGCCGGGCAACGGCCAAGCGTAAGGGTGCGCACCAGCTCGGTGGAGGCCGTGCGCAGCATGGTCGCCAATGGCAGCGGAGTGGCGATCCTGTCGGACCTGGTGCACCGGCCGTGGTCGCTGGAGGGCAAGCGCATCGAGACGGTGACCATCAGCGACCCGGTCACACCGATGAGCGTGGGGTTGGCCTGGCACCGGGAACGGGCATTCAGCCCGGCGATGCAGGCGGTGCGCAATTACTTCCATGATGCGTTTCTGGCACCGCAGCAGTTGTCGGCAAGGCGCTGATCCTACCTTTGCAGGCCCGGCCTCTACGCGGGCGCGCCCGCTCCCACAGGTGCAGCGCAAATCTTCAGCGGTATGTCCAGCCTGTGGGAGCGGGCAAGCCCGCGAAGAAACCAACCCCCATCTCGAGCCGAACGTTCAGGCCGCAGCGCCGTCATAACCTGAGCCGGTGCCGACACGCAAAGAGGACGCGAAATGACCCAGCCCGACCCGTCGTACGTCAAATGGCTCGAAGACCGCGCCATGCTCAAGGCCTCCCAGGACCAGGCCAGCCTGTACTCAGGCCAGTCGCGCCTGTGGCAGCAACCCTATGCCGAGGCCCAGCCCCGCCGCGCCACCGAAATCGCCTCGGTGTGGCTGACGGTCTACCCCGACGCCATCATCGCGCCCGAGGGTTGCTCGGTGCTCGGTGCCCTGGCCCACGAAGCGTTGTGGAAGCGCCTGTCGGAGATCGGCGTACAGGGCCTGCACACCGGCCCGATCAAACTGTCCGGTGGCATCCGCGGCCGCGAACTCACCCCCAGCGTGGACGGCAACTTCGACCGCATCAGCTTCGACATCGACCCACTGTACGGCAGCGAGCAGGAACTGATCCAGATGAGCCGCATGGCCGCTGCGCACAATGCCGTGACCATCGACGACCTGATCCCCTCGCACACCGGCAAGGGCGCCGACTTCCGCCTGGCCGAGCTCGCCCATGGCCCCTACCCGGGGCTGTACCACATGGTCGAGATCCGCGAAGAAGACTGGGCGCTGCTGCCCGAGGTGCCCGCCGGGCGCGATGCGGTCAATTTACTGCCAGCGCAGTGTGACGAGCTGAAGGCGCGCCATTACATCGTTGGCCAGCTGCAACGGGTAATCTTCTTCGAGCCGGGCGTGAAGGAAACCGACTGGAGCGCCACGCCGCCGATCACAGGCGTCGACGGCAAGACCCGCCGCTGGGTGTACCTGCATTACTTCAAGGAAGGCCAGCCCTCGCTGAACTGGCTGGACCCTACCTTCGCCGCCCAACAAATGATCATTGGTGACGCACTGCACGCGCTGGACTGCCTGGGTGCACGCGGCCTGCGCCTGGACGCCAACGGCTTTCTCGGCGTGGAAACCCGCGCCAGCGGCACCGCCTGGTCGGAAAGCCACCCGCTGTCGCTCGTCGGCAACCAGCTGATCGGTGGCATGATCCGCAAGGCCGGCGGTTTCAGCTTCCAGGAGCTGAACCTGACCCTCGATGACATTGCGCAGATGTCCAAGGGTGGTGCCGACCTGTCCTACGATTTCATTACCCGGCCGGCCTACCAGCATGCGCTGCTGACGGGCGACACCGAGTTCCTGCGCCTGATGCTCAAGGAGATGCACGCCTTCGGCATCGACCCGGCCTCGCTGATCCATGCCCTGCAAAACCATGACGAGCTGACCGTGGAGCTGGTGCACTTCTGGACACTGCACGCGCACGACATGTACCTGTACAAGGGCCAGACCCTGCCTGGCAGCATCCTGCGTGAACATATCCGCGAAGAGATCTACGAACGGCTGTCGGGGGAACATGCGCCGTACAACCTGCGCTTCGTGACCAACGGCATTGCCTGCACCACCGCCAGCCTGATCGCTGCTGCACTGGGTATTCGCGACCTCGAACAGATTGGCGTAGCGGATATCGAACTGATCAAGAAGGTGCACCTGCTGCTGGTCATGTACAACGCCATGCAGCCGGGGGTGGTCGCCTTGTCCGGCTGGGACCTGGTCGGTGCCCTGCCCTTGCCCGCCGAAGCGGTTGCCGAACGCATGCTCGATGGCGATACCCGCTGGATTCACCGGGGCGGCTATGACCTGGCCGGGCTTGACCCACAGGCAGAGGCTTCTGTGCGGGGCATGCCGCGTGCCCGGGCGCTGTACGGCAGCCTGGACAGGCAGCTGGACGAGAGTGATTCATTTGCCTGCAAGGTGAAGAAACTGCTGGCTGTGCGCCAGGCCTACGGCATCGCCACCAGCCGTCAGGTGCTGGTACCTGAGGTGAGCAGCCCGGGGCTGCTGGTGATGGTGCATGAGCTGCCAGCCGGGCGCGGTATCCAGATCACTGCGCTGAACTTCGGCCAGGACGCGATTGCCGAGGAACTGCTGTTGACCGGGTTCACACCTGGGCCGGTGGTCGACATGATCAACGAGACGGTCGAAGGCGATTTGACCGAGGACGGGCGCCTGATGGTGAACCTGGACCCGTACGAGGCGCTGTGCCTGCGGATCGTCAACAGCAGCGGGCATGTTTGAATCTGGCGTGGCCATGCCGTCGCAAACCGGTTTCGCCCACAAGCACGCCGCCTGCCCCGCGCAGGCGCCAGACTCGCAAGCCGGCTTGCCAGCCAGGAAGCCTGGTCTTGCATTTACTGCGCTACGGGCATAGCGTTCGGAAGTTTTCTTTTCCGTGCCCAGGAGCAACTCCATGTACACCGGCATCGTCCAGGCCGTCCGCCCTCTGCTTGATGTGACCACCTACCCGGGCCACAACCAGTTCACCATCGACCTCACCCCGGAACTGCTCGACGAGCTGAAAATCGGTGCCAGCGTCAGTGTCGAAGGCACCTGCCTGTCCGTGACCGAAATCGACGGCAGCCAGGTCAGGTTCGACGCCATGACCGCTACCCTCGAACGCACCAATCTGAGCAGCTTCAAGCCTGGCCGGAGCGTGAACATCGAACGTTCGGCGAAGATGAACGCCGAAGTCGGCGGCCACCTGATGGCCGGCCACATCGCCACCACCGCCGAGATCGTCGAGCTGTCGATCAAGGAAACCGGCGCCTTCATCAAGTTCCGCATGCCGCCGCAATGGGGCAAATACGTGTTCCCGCGTGGTTTCATCGGGGTCAATGGCTGCAGCCTGACGGTCGCTGACGTGGAGGACAACGTGATCACCATCAACCTGATCCCGGAAACCCTGCGTCAGACCACCTTCGCCAGCTACCACCCAGGTGAGCTGCTCAACATCGAGGTCGACCATCAGACCATGGTGCTGGTCGATGTGGTAGAGCGCACCATCAAAGGTACCCTGGCCCGCGAAAACCTGCTGCCCTGAGGCCTGCACATGCTCCCTAACGCCCTCCCCGCGCGCTCAGCCAGGCGTTTGCGCCTGCAGGTAATGCGTGGTCGCGTCGGCCTCGGCCTGGTCGCCGCCCTGTCGGTGCTGGCCGGCATGACCGATGCCATCGGCTTGCTGGCACTGGGCGATTTCGTGTCGTTCATGAGTGGTAACACCACACGCCTGGCGGTGGCCATCAGTGAAGCTGACCTGGCCCTTGTGCTACGCCTCAGTGGCGCCGTACTGGGTTTCGTCGCGGGCAATGCGCTGGGTGTGCTCCTGGCTCACGGATTGCGCCGTCGAGCCTGGCCGGTGCTGTTGGTGGTTGCCGCACTGCTGGCTTTCGCCGCAGCGTGGCCGTTGCCGGCCACCTTCCCTGCGCTGTTGGCGGCCACGCTGGCCATGGGCATGATCAATGCGGTCGTGGAACAGGTGAATGGCCTGCCCATCGGCCTGACTTACGTGACGGGCGCCCTGTCGCGTTTCGGCCGCGGCCTGGGGCGTTGGCTGCTGGGCGAGCGGCGCAACGGCTGGCGGGTGCAGTTGGTGCCTTGGGCCGGCATGTTGCTGGGCGCCGCGCTCGGCGCCTGGTTGCAACAACACCTGGGCCTGCAGGCGCTGGCCGGCAGCTGTGCGCTGGCCTGCGTGCTGGCGCTGATATCGCGGTTCATTCCGCGGTCCTGGCAGCGTGGCTACATGCCGCGCTGATCATTCGATACGCGGGTGCTGCAGTGCCAGTTTCTCGCGCTTGGCTTCCAGCTCGGCGATCTGCGCATCGATGTCCTCGATCTTCTGCTCGATGTTGTCGTGGTGCTCCTGTAGCAGTTCACGCGCCTCTTCGATGTCCGATGCCGCGGGTGCCGCGCCGCGCAGTGGCTTGTTGGCGGTTTCCTTCATGGTCAGGCCGGTGACCAGGCCGACAGCGGCGATCACCATCAGGTAATAGGCCGGCATGTACAGGTCGTTTGTGGTCTCCACCAGCCACGCAGCGAGGGTTGGGGTAAGGCCGGCGATCAGCACCGAGATGTTGAAAGCGCTGGCCAGGGCGCTGTAACGGATGTGCGTGGGGAACATGGCCGGCAGCGTCGAGGCCATCACACCGATGAAGAAGTTCAGCAGCACGGCAATGATCAGCAGGCCGGCGAAAATAAGCCCTAGCACCCCACTGTTGATGAGCATGAATGCCGGAATGGCCAAGGCCAGCAGGCCGACACTGCCGACAATGATGAACGGCCGTCGGCCAAACTTGTCGCTGAGCAGGCCGATGATCGGCTGCACGAACAGCATGCCGACCATGATCGCGATGATGATCAGCACGCCATGGTCTTCGCTGTAGTGCAGGTTGTGCGACAGGTAGCTGGGCATGTAGGTAAGCAGCATGTAGTAGGTGACATTGGTGGCAATTACCACGCCGATGCAGGTCACCAGGCTGCGCCAGTGCTGGGTGGCCACCTCCTTGAACGACACCTTGGGCCCGGACGCCAGGCCTTCACGATCGCCCTGCTCCAGCTTGTCGACGTGCTGCTGGAACGCAGGTGTTTCTTCCAGCGCATGGCGCAGGTAAAGGCCGATGATGCCCAGCGGCAGGGCCAGGAAGAACGGCAGGCGCCAGCCCCAGTCGAGGAATTTTTCTTCACCCAGCACCGTGGAAATGAGCACCACCACCCCTGCGCCCAATACAAAGCCGGCAATCGAACCGAAGTCCAGCCAGCTGCCGAGAAAGCCGCGCTTGCGGTCAGGCGCGTACTCGGCAACGAAGATCGAGGCACCGGTGTATTCGCCACCCACCGAAAAGCCCTGGGCCATCTTGGCGAGCAGCAACAGGATCGGCGCCCAGATACCAATGCTTGCATAGGACGGTATCAGGCCGATGGCGAAGGTGCTCAGGGACATGATCACGATGGTCGCGGCGAGGATTTTCTGCCGCCCGAACCTGTCGCCCAAGGCGCCGAAGAACAACCCGCCAAGAGGCCGGATCAGGAACGGTACCGAGAAGGTGGCCAAGGCCGCGATCATTTGCACGCTGGGGTCGGCGTTGGGGAAAAACACCTTGCCCAAGGCATAAGCGACGAAGCCATATACCCCAAAGTCGAACCACTCCATGGCGTTGCCCAGCGCGGCGGCTGTGATCGCCTTCTTCATCTTGGTGTCGTCGACGATGGTGATGTCCTTCAGGCCGATTGGCTGGACGCTTTTCTTGCGAGGTTTCATACCCGTATCCCTGTCGATGAATGCTCTAAGGGATCAGATACAACAGGACACTAAATAATTCAGCGCTTACTGTTTTTTTGTGCGTTTGCGGCACCACCCAACGGCGCACAAAGAAAAGCCGCTGCAATGGCAGCGGCTTTCATGACCAAGGCCTGGCTTCAGATACCTTCGCGCGCCAGGTCCATGGCGAAGTAGGTCAGGATCAGGTCTGCACCAGCACGCTTGATTGCGCCAATGCTTTCGCGCACCACCCGGCCTTCGTCGATGGCACCGGCCAGGCCACCGAACTTGATCATCGCATACTCGCCACTCACCTGGTACGCCGCCAGTGGCAGGCGCGAAGCGGCGCGGATGTCGGCGATCACATCAAGGTACGCACCGGCCGGCTTGACCATCAGCACGTCCGCCCCTTCCTGCTCGTCGAGCAGCGACTCACGCACCGCTTCGCGGCGGTTCATCGGGTTCATCTGGTAGCTTTTGCGGTCGCCCTTCAGTGCGGTGCCGCCGGCCTCACGGAACGGGCCATACAACGACGAGGCGAACTTGGTCGAGTAGGCCATGATCGCGGTGTCGTGGAAGCCGGCACCGTCCAAGGCACTGCGGATAGCCTGCACCTGGCCGTCCATCGCCGCCGAGGGGGCAATGAAGTCGGCACCGGCAGCAGCGGCAATGACTGCCTGCTTGCCGAGGTTGGCCAGGGTGGCGTCGTTGTCCACGCCATGGTCATGCAGCACGCCGCAGTGGCCGTGGCTGGTGTATTCGCAGAAGCAGGTGTCGGACATCACCACCATTTCCGGCACGGTGTCCTTGCAGATACGCGACATGCGCGCAACCAGGCCGTTTTCGTTCCAGGTGTCGCTGCCATCGGCATCCAGGTGGTGCGATACGCCAAAGGTCATCACCGACTTGATACCGGCGCGGGCATAGCGCTCGATTTCCTGGGCCAGCAGCTTCTCGGGGATACGGTTGACACCGGGCATACTGGTGATCGGCACGAAATCATCGATGCCCTCTTCGACGAAGATCGGCAGGATCAGGTCTTCAAGGCGGAACTCGGTTTCCTGGAAGATCGTGCGCAAGGACTCGTTCTGCCGCAGACGGCGGGGACGAACGGAGGGGAATTGGTTGGACATGACAGCTCCAGGGAATTTGAACGGCGTATACCTTATGCCTGTCGCGCGCCAGTGAAAAGGCTAAATGACGAGAATGTGTCTTGCGTCAATGGCAACGGCCGTGGTTTGCCTGTGTTGGCCTCTTCGCGGGTAACCCCGCGAAGAGGCGGTACAGGAATAAACTACTGCAGCCAGGGCGGCGTTACCTCCTCTGCCTTGGCCGGCCCATGCTCGGCCTCGGCGCGTGCTGCACGGCGACGAGCGTCGTCCATCCGGGCGGCGTCGATCTCACGCATCACCCCGGTTACATCAGCTTCATGTTCGTCATCCTCGAACACCCCGGTCAACGGGCTGTCGGGCAACAACTCGCCGGCCTCGTACAACGCCCACATCTCCTGCGCATAGCGGGTGCTTTTCAGCTCCGGGGCAAAGCGCCCGAAATAGTGGGCCATGTTGTCCACATCGCGCTGCAGCATGCTGAAGGCATGGTTGTTGGCGGCTGCATCCACTGCCTGCGGCAGGTCGATGATCACCGGCCCGTCCGGGCCGAGCAGCACGTTGAACTCGGACAGGTCGCCATGCACCATTCCGGCGCACAGCATCAGCACGACCTGGCGAATGACGAAGGCGTGGAACGCGCGGGCATCCTCCGCTTCGAGGTGTACGTCGTTCAGCCGCGGGGCCGCATCGCCATCGGCATCGGTGACCAGCTCCATCAGGAGCACGCCGTCCTGGAAGTCGTAAGGCTTGGGCACCCTCACACCTGCGGCGGCCAAACGGAACAGCGCTGCCACTTCGGCGTTCTGCCAGGCATCTTCGGCTTCTTTGCGGCCGTACTTGCTGCCCTTGGCCATGGCTCGGGCCTGACGGCTGTTGCGTACCTTGCGGCCCTCCTGGTATTCGGCGGCCTGGCGGAAACTGCGCTTGTTGGCTTCTTTATAGACCTTGGCGCAGCGTACCTCGCTGCCACAGCGCACCACGTACACAGCGGCTTCCTTGCCACTCATCAACGGCCGTAGTACTTCGTCGACAAGGCCGTCTTCGATCAACGGTTCGATTCTTTTAGGTGTCTTCATCAGGCTGCGTTCAGGGTCCTGGCTTTGTTGGCGGACATCCTCTCACAGCCTGATGCGACTTGCTCGTCTGTCTTCAGGCCGGACGAATCAGGCGCCCTGCCCTACGCCAGCCACGGCCCCGCCGCGCGCCCGGCGCCGGGTCACCAGCACCCCCGAGCACACCACCAACACCGCCAGCACCATCGTCGAGACCACTTCCAGGCGATGATCCGGGCGGAACAGCATCAATACCAGTACGCCGCTGATGAACAGGATCACGCCCCAGGTCAGCCACGGGAACAGCCACATGCGATAACCCAGTGTCTTGCCCTGTGCCGTCAGGCGCTGGCGCAGGCGCAGCTGGGAAATGGC
Organism: Pseudomonas sp. TYF_14; assembly: GCF_043105275.1. Lineage (NCBI taxonomy): Bacteria > Pseudomonadati > Pseudomonadota > Gammaproteobacteria > Pseudomonadales > Pseudomonadaceae > Pseudomonas > Pseudomonas sp. TYF_14. Next base: position 58,887 of record NZ_JBICLK010000087.1, on the reverse strand, counting down.
GATGACCAGATACACCAGCAAGGCAATGGCGCCGGAGCTTGCCATGAGGAAGCCAAACACCTTGGCCGGCACCAGATAGTTGGCGATCACCGCCAGGAATGCAGCCCCCGTCGACAACAAGACTGCCACCACGGGTGTACCACTGCGGCTGGTTATCTGGGCACAGGCCGGGGCATCACCCCGGCGGCTAAGCGAATAGACCATGCGCGAGGCGGTGTACAGCGACGAGTTGAGGCAGCTGGTCACCGACGTCAGCACCACGAAGTCGATGATGGCCTTGGCATTTGGCACGCCGAGGGTGTCCAGCACCGTGACATAAGAGCCTTCGGTCGCCAGGCGTGGGTCGGTCCACGGTACCAATGCGATGACGATGAAGATCGACAGGATGTAGAACAGCGTTATCCGCCAGATCACCGAATTGGTGGCCTTGGAAATATGCTTGCCCGCCTCGTCGGACTCAGCCGCAGCAATGGTCACCACCTCGGCCCCGAGGAACGAGAACATGGTGATCAGCATCGCGCTCAGCACCGCACCAAAGCCGTTGGGCATGAAGCCCCCCGTATCCCACAGGCGCGAGACGCCGCTGACGCCGGCCCCCGGCAACAGGCCGAAAATGGCGCAAACACCCAGGGCGATGAAGCTGACGATGGCCACCACCTTGACCAGTGCCAGCCAAAACTCGAACTCACCGTAATTCTTCACGCTGAACAGGTTGGTGGCCGTCAGCAGCAACGTGATCACCAACGACAACACCCAGATCTCCATCTGCGGGACCCAGGAGTTGATGATGGTAGCGGCGATATTGGCCTCGATCGGAATGATCAGCACCCAGAACCACCAGTACAGCCAACCGATGGTGTAACCGGCCCATTTGCCGATGGCGAGGTCAGCGTAGGTTGAGAACGAGCCGGTGTCCGGGGAGGCAACCGCCATTTCGGCCAGCATGCGCATCACCAGCACCACCAGGCCGCCCGCCAGGATATAGGCCAGGATGGTGGCAGGCCCCGCTTCGGCGATGGCGCGGCCAGAGCCGACAAACAGCCCGGCGCCGATCACGCCGGCAATGGACAGCATGGTGACATGCCGTGATTTCAATCCATGACTCAAATTGTTCTTGTGGGTTTGCATGGCGCTACCTTGTTGTTTTTGTCATGCCCACGCAGGGGCCGCCGGCTGCACGTCACCGACGCAGGCGCGAAAAAGCCCGCCCTGCCCTGAATGGTGAGCAGGGCAGTACGGGTTGAGTAAAACGAAACCGCAGAAGGTGTTACCGGGGGGTCAGCTGGCGGCCCTCTGGTTGGCCGACCGGTCGGCCTTGGGGAAGCTGCCGCCCTGCAGGCCAACCTGCTCGCACACTTTCTCGACGATGTAGGCGCCGATCGGTATGGCCGAGGTCGCGGCTGGCGACGGTGCGTTGCACACGTTGACACTGCGCGCGGTGTTGACGAACAGGAAATCGTCGATCAGCTTGCCGTCGCGCGACACCGCCTGGGCACGCACGCCGGCCGGGTAAGGCGTGAGGTCGGCTTTGGTAATGCTCGGGCAGTACTTCTGCACCTGCTTGAGGTACCCACCCTTGAACAGCGAGTTCTTCATCTCGATCAGGCCCGGGCGGAAGTTCTTCGCCAGCACCTTGAGGATGCCGGGCGTGGTCAGGGTCTGGAACAGGTCGCTGGGGCTGACATCGGTCTTGCGGTAGCCCTCGCGCTTCATCGCCAGCACAGCGTTGGGGCCTACGGTGACGGTGCCATCGATCATGCGGGTCAGGTGCACCCCCAGGAAGGGCATCGACGGGTCGGGAATCGGGTAGATCAGGTGGTTGACGATCTGATTGTGCTGCTTGGGCAGCAGGTAGTATTCGCCACGGAACGGGCAGATCACGAACTCGGTACGCAGCCCGAGCATGCCCACCACGCGGTCAGCCATCAGCCCCGAGCAGGTCACCAGGAAACGGCTGCGCAGTTCATCACGCTGGGTGCGCACGATCACTTCATTTGCCTGTTCCTGCAGGCCGACCACTTCTGCGCCATAGCGGATTTCACCACCGGCACGCTGGAACTCTGCGGCCATCGCAGCCGTCACCTGGGCGTAATTGACGATACCGCTGGACGGCACGAAGATGCCCCCCATACCGACGATGTTGGGCTCACGCTCGCGCAACTCGTCGGCCGACAGCCAGTAGCGTTCCAGGCCATTGGCCGCCGTCCGCTCCCACAGCGCCTTCATGCGCTGCATTTCCAGACCGTTGGTGGCTACCAGCAGCTTGCCGCACTCATCGAAGCGAATGCCGTGCTGGGTGCAGAAGGCTTTGGTCGCCTTGTTGCCTTCCAGGCAGAAGCGCGCCTTGAGGCTGCCGGGGGTGTAATACACGCCGGCGTGGATCACGCCGCTGTTATGACCGGTCTGATGGCGAGCCGGGCCAGACTCTTTCTCCAGCAGGAGCATCTTCGCGTCCGGGTAGACCTTGATCAAGTGCATGGCCGTGGACATGCCCACAATCCCGCCGCCAATGATGATGAAATCGTACACAGCCTTACCTCACACGCAGGCATTGCCTGGCAGGCTCACCATAGCCCGCACGGGGCCTGGTGGCATAGTTTTGTGCAAAAACGCGTGGGCGGGCGCCCGCCCCGCGCCCTGTCATTATTGCCCGCGCTGGTACAGCGGCTTGGGGAAGGCGACGTAACCACGCTGGCGCATCAGTTCGCGGCGCAGGCCCTCGTGCGGGGTGAAGCGATCGCGGCCATGCAGCCAGAACAGGTTGTTGATCAGCAGGAAACTGCCTACGCCTACCGGTACCGAGACCTTCTTGCCGCTGCCTTCCAGCGACTCGGACAAGGCGTTCAGCCAGATACCTTCCTCGTAGTTTTCCGGCTGCACGAACTGGTCAATGTAGCGCATGGTCGGCCGGCCTTCGGCATCGGTGTCGAATACCGAATGGAACACATCTTCGGCAACCTTTTTGCTCGGCGGTGCGGTCCAGCGCATTTCGCGGCGGGCCAGAGGGTGACGGAAGAACGCCTCGCACTGCTCCCAGTCGTCCAGGTGCAGCAGCAGCGAGTTGCCGCCTTCCATGTTCTTTTCGTCGATCTTCAGCATCAGCACGTAGTCGGTGATCTGGTTCACGAACGTGCCGTCGTTGTGCAGCTCCATGACCCGGTGCGGCTGGCGCAGGTAGCTGTCGGAGTTGTCGCTGTTGACCACCACGAAGCGCGCATAGAACTGGCCACTCATGGCGTCATAGTTGGAACGGCCGATCAGGTGAGCGCAGGCAGTGGTGAACTTGACCATGTCCTCGGCCTGGCTCACGTCATCCAGGCCGATCGGAGTAATCAGCATACCGCCTGTGGCACGGTCGAGGATGGTGTTGAGCAGCATCGGACGCAGCGTGCCCTGGCACAGCTCGTCAAGGATTTCGCCTACACGAAAACGCAGGAACGACTTGTACTCCAATGCCTGCACCGGCCATTGGGCAACGGCCTGCACGAACGCTTCGACGGTTTCCCGGGCAAAGGTCAGTTCCAGCAGGCGCGGCGACTGTTTCGAGGGGGCGATGGTGTAGCCCTGCGGTTCGAGAGGCAGTGGCATGACAAGTTCGTCGATCTGCGTAAAGGCGTTCATGGCAGTGTCCTGGCTAAAAAAGTAGATGGCGCCGTCCGGTCATGACCTGGATCAGTGCGGGCGAGGTAAAAATATCGCCACTAACTGAAAATGTCTACATTTTTATGTTTCAACGACACTGTCGGCGTTTGTCCATTGTTTTTCGTCAGCAGAGGGTTTCGGTATGATCGGCAAAACGTTTTGAGGAACAGGATCTTGGAAGCGCTCGCCCCCCGACAAAACTCAGCATTCAGCGGGTATGAGAGGCTCAAGAAGGACATCATCCGCGGGGTGTTCAAGCCCGGTGAAAAGCTGTTGATGAGCACCCTCAAGGAACGCTACGACCTGGGTGTGGGCCCGCTGCGCGAAGCACTGTCGCAACTGGTGGCCGAGCACCTGGTCAACGCGATCAGCCAGAAAGGCTACCGGGTAGCGCCCATGTCGCTGGATGAGATGAACGACATCTACGACGCCCGCGCCAACCTGGAAGCGATGATCATTGCCTTGGCCATCGAGCGCGGCGATGACGCCTGGGAGGCATCGGTGCTGGCCCACTCGCATACATTGGCCAAGGTGGTGGAAGTAAAAACCCGCGAGCAGCGGCTGGATGTGTGGGACGAGCGGCACAAGGCGTTCCATACTGCCATTGCCTCGGGCTGCGGCTCCAAGCACCTGCTGCAGGCACGCACCTACCTGTTCGACCAGGCCGAGCGCTACCGCCACCTGTGGCTGACGCAGACGGTGTTTTCCGAAGAGGCGCTGGCGCTCAAGCGCCAGGAGCATGCGGCACTGGTCGAGGTGATCCTCGCCCGGGATGCCAAAACTGCCAGCGCCATGATGCGCTCGCACCTGATGACACCGGTACCGATCATTGCGCAGATCATGCACGCCGAAGGCATCGGTGCCCGCTAGATGAATTTTTCTTAAATCGCCGGTTGTCTATTCTTTGGCACAATCAGATCTCCATTAGATGCCCAGGAACCAGCATGCCTCGCGTACTGACCATCGAAGACGACGCCGTCACCGGCCAGGAAATCGTCGCCGAACTGACCAGCCACGGTCTGGAAGTGGATTGGGCCGACAATGGCCGTGAAGGCCTGGCCAAAGCCATTGCGGGCGGCTACGACCTGATCACCCTGGACCGCATGCTGCCCGAGGTCGACGGCCTGACCATCGTCACCACCCTGCGCAACCTCAAGATCGCTACGCCGATCCTGATGATCAGCGCCCTCTCCGACGTCGATGAGCGGGTGCGCGGCCTGCGTGCCGGCGGAGACGACTACCTGACCAAGCCGTTCGCCTCCGACGAAATGGCCGCGCGAGTCGAGGTATTGCTGCGCCGTAACAGCGTACCCACGACCCAGACCCGCTTGCAGGTTGCCGATCTGCAGCTGGACCTGATCAGCCACGAGGCGCGCCGCGGTGACAACACCCTCAACCTGTTGCCCACCGAGTACAAGCTGCTGGAGTACCTGATGCGCCACAGCGGCCAGGTGATCACGCGGATGATGATTTTCGAGGAAGTCTGGGGCTATCACTTCGATCCGGGCACCAACCTGATCGACGTGCACATCGGCCGCCTGCGCAAGAAGATCGACTCACCCGGCCAGTCGCCGCTGATCCGTACGGTACGGGGCTCCGGCTATGCCATTGCTGAACCCGTCTAAAGGCTGGAGTTCTTCTACCAGCCGCCTGCTGGCGCTGTACAGCTTTCTGTTCGTGGCCTGGAGCAGCATCCTCATGGGGGTGCTGTACTTCGAGGTCTCCAGCTACCTGAACAAACTCACCCGTCATTCCATGCTGCAGCGCCAGCACCTGTTCGCCCACATGAGCGGCAAGCAACTGGACGACGCCCTGATCGCCAGCCAGGCCTTCGAGGAGCGCAGCTTTGACGCCTACGGCCTGTTCGATAGCCAGCTCAACCCGATTGGCGGCACCGTGCGAGCCCTGCCCCCAGAGCTCAGACTGGATGGCAAGATCCATGAGCTGGAACGCTGCCTGGATGCCGACGACCCACGCATGCCCCGCGACAGCTGCGACGCGGTGGCAATCAAGGTACAGGATGGCCGGTGGCTGGTGCTGGTGCGTGACAATGGCTCGCTGTTCGTGGTTACCCGGATCATCCTGCACGCCCTGCTCTGGGGCATTTCGCTGACCCTGATCCCGGGTTTTGCCGGTTGGTACCTGCTACGGCGCAGGCCGCTCAAGCGTATACGGGCGATCCAGGCCCAGGCCGAACTGATCGTCGCCGGCGACCTGACCCACCGCCTGCCACTGTCGGCCCGCCGCGACGAGCTGGACATGCTTGCGGCGATCGTCAATGCCATGCTCGACCGTATCGAACGGCTGATGCATGAGGTCAAGGGCGTGTGCGACAACATTGCCCATGACCTGCGCACACCGCTGACCCGCCTGCGCGCCCAGCTGTACCGTATTCGCCAGCAAAGCGACGTGGATTCTGCGCAAGCCGAAGCGCTGGACCAGGCCATTGGCGAAACCGACACCTTGATGGCGCGCTTTCGCGGGTTGTTGCGCATCAGCGAGCTGGAAGACCGCCAGCGCCGCGCCGGCTTCATCCAGCTTGACCCGCATGAGCTGCTGGTAGAACTGCATGATTTTTACCTGCCATTGGCCGAGGATGGCGGCATTCAACTGCAATTGCACCAACCTGCGCAGCTACCGGCGTTGCACGGCGACCGCGAACTGCTGTTCGAGGCCTTGGCGAATCTGGTGGGTAACGCGATCAAGTTCACGCCCGAGGGTGGTCGGGTGCGCATCACCGCCACGCAGGATGACAGCGGCGTACACATGGCGATCGAGGATAGCGGGCCTGGTATTCCCGAAGCAGAGCGAACGGCTGTACTTAAACGGTTCTATCGCAGCGATGAAGGCCACCGCCATGCCGGCTTCGGGCTGGGGTTGTCGATCGTGGCGGCGATCGTCGACCTGCATGGTTTCGGGCTGGAGATTGGGGGAAGCGAGTTGGGTGGGGCCAGGCTGGTATTGCACTGCCCGCTTGCGGGTCTAAGCAAATAAAAGCTGGGGCTGCGGTGCAGCCCCAGTTACTTCAGTCAGCCAGACGCCAGGTAGTCGTGCCCTTGCTGTCCTCCAGCACTACACCCATGGCGGTCAGCTGATCGCGAATGCGGTCAGACTCAGCCCAGTTCTTGTCCGCACGCGCCTTCAGGCGCGCCTGGATCAAGCCTTCGACTTCAGCCGCATCGACCTTGCCTTCGGCACCAGCACGCAGGAAGTCATCGGCCTCCAGTTGCAGCACACCCAGTACATCACCCAGCTCGCGCAGTCGACCGGCCAGGCCAGCAGCGGCCTCCACGTCGCTGTCGCGCAGGCGGTTGATCTCGCGCACCAGGTCGAACAGGACCGCACAGGCTTCGGGGGTGCCGAAGTCGTCGTTCATCGCCACGCTGAAGCGCTCGACAAACGCTTCGCCACCCTTGGCCGCCACCCGTGGCAGGCCGCGCAGGGCGTGGTAGAAGCGCTCCAGCGCGCCCTTGGCGTCACGCAGGCTGTCTTCCGAGTAGTTGATCGCGCTGCGGTAGTGGCTGGCCACCAGCAGGTAGCGCACCACCTCCGGGTGGTACTTCTCGAGCACGTCGCGGATGGTGAAGAAGTTGTTCAACGACTTGGACATCTTCTCGCCGTTGATACGGATCATGCCGCAATGCATCCAGGCGTTGGCGTACTGCTTGCCAGTGGCCGCCTCGCTCTGGGCAATCTCGTTCTCGTGGTGCGGGAACTCCAGGTCGCTGCCGCCACCGTGAATGTCGAAGCTCTCGCCCAGGCAGCAGGTGGACATGACCGAGCACTCGATGTGCCAGCCCGGACGACCCGGGCCCCATGGCGATTCCCAGCTTGGCTCGCCCGGCTTGACGCCCTTCCACAGGACGAAGTCGAGCGGGTCCTGCTTGGCTTCGTCGACCTCGATGCGTGCACCGATACGCAGGTCTTCGATCTTCTTGCGCGACAGCTTGCCGTAGCCGACGAACTTGCCAACCCGGTAGTACACGTCGCCATTGCCTGGCGCGTAGGCGTACCCTTTGTCGATCAACGTCTGGATCATCGCGTGCATGCCGGCGATATGGTCGGTGGCACGCGGCTCCTGATCCGGCGGCAGAATGTTCAGGCGACGCTCGTCTTCGTGCATCGCGTCGATCATGCGGGCAGTGAGGGCGTCGAAGGTTTCGCCGTTCTCGTTGGCCCGGTTGATGATCTTGTCATCGATGTCGGTGATGTTGCGCACATAGGTCAACTCGTAGCCGCTCTTGCGCAGCCAGCGGGTGACCAGGTCGAACGCCACCATGCTGCGGCCATGACCAAGGTGGCAGTAGTCGTACACGGTCATGCCGCACACGTACATGCGCACCTTGTTGCCATCCAGCGGCTTGAAGGTTTCCTTCGCTTTGCTCAGGGTGTTGTAGATGGTAAGCACGGCGGTTCCTCAGCTGCCCCAGGAGTCACGCAGGGTGACAGTGCGGTTGAACACCGGGCGACCCGGCTGGCTGTCTTTCAGGTCGGCGCAGAAGTAGCCTTCGCGCTCGAACTGGAAGCGGTCCTCGGGCTGCGCCTGGGCCAGCGACGGCTCGGCACGGCAACCGCTGAGCACTTGCAGCGAAGCAGGGTTGATGTTGTCCAGGAAGCTGCCGCCCTCCTCGGTCTTTTCCGGGTTCGGCGAGCGGAACAGGCGGTCGTACAGGCGCACTTCGCACTCGACGCTGCCTTCGGCCGGCACCCAGTGGATCACGCCCTTGACCTTGCGGCCTTCAGGGTTCTTGCCCAGGGTGTCGGGGTCGTACGAGCAACGCAGTTCGACGATGTTGCCGTCGGCGTCCTTGATCGCTTCGTCAGCACGAATCACGTAGCTGCCGCGCAGGCGCACTTCACCGGCCGGTTCCAGGCGCTTGTAGCCCTTCGGCGGTTCTTCCATGAAGTCGTCGCGGTCGATGTACAGCTCGCGGGAGAACGGCAGCACACGCACGCCCATGTCTTCCTTCGGGTGACGTGGCAGCTCAAGCTGCTCGACCTGGCCTTCCGGGTAGTTGGTGATGACCACTTTCAGCGGGCGCAGCACGCACATCGCGCGTGGCGCGGTGCGGTCCAGGTCGTCACGGATGCTGAACTCGAGCATCGACATGTCGACCACACCGTCGGAACGGTTGGTGCCGATCATTTCGCAGAAGTTGCGGATAGAAGCCGGCGTGTAGCCACGGCGACGGAAGCCGGACAGGGTCGACATGCGTGGGTCGTCCCAGGCGTCGACGTGCTTCTCGTCCACAAGCTGCTTGAGCTTGCGCTTGGAGGTAATGGTGTAGTTCAGGTTCAGGCGGCTGAACTCGTACTGGCGCGGGTGTGCCGGCACCGGCAGGTTGTCGAGGAACCAGTCGTACAGCGGACGATGCCCTTCGAACTCCAGGGTGCAGATCGAGTGGGTAATGCCCTCGATGGCGTCCGACTGGCCGTGGGTGAAGTCGTAGTTGGGGTAGATGCACCACTTGTCGCCGGTCTGGTGGTGGTGAGCATGGCGAATGCGGTACAGGATAGGGTCGCGCAGGTTCATGTTTGGCGAGGCCATGTCGATCTTGGCCCGCAGCACACGCTCGCCGTCCTTGAACTCGCCGGCCTTCATGCGGGCGAACAGGTCGAGGTTTTCTTCCACGCTGCGCTCGCGGAACGGGCTGTTCTTGCCCGGCTCCTTGAGGTTGCCGCGGTATTCCTTGGCTTGCTCGGGAGTAAGGTCGCAGACGTAGGCCTTGCCGCGCTTGATCAGCTCGACCGCCCAGTCGTGCAGCTGGTCGAAGTAGTCGGAGGCGTAACGCACGTCGCCGCCCCACTCGAAGCCCAGCCATTTGACATCGCTCTGGATGGCGTCGATGTACTCCTGGTCTTCCTTGGCCGGGTTGGTATCGTCGAAACGCAGGTGGCAGACGCCGCCGAATTCCTTGGCCAGGCCGAAGTTGACGCAGATCGACTTGGCGTGGCCGATGTGCAGGTAACCATTGGGCTCCGGCGGGAAACGGGTGACGATGCTGCTGTGCTTGCCCGAGTCCAGGTCGGCCTGGATGATCGGCCGCAGGAAGTTCGCAGGGACAGCGGGGGCGCCTTTGGCAGCGGCGTTGGGCGCGTTGTCGGCAGTGGGCTTGCTCATAGGATCCTTGAATGCGTGTGTCCAGCCTGGGTAGGCCGATTGAATCAAAGGGCCTATCATAGCCGAAGCAGTCAAGCTGCTGACAGCCGCGCCCGGACAAACTGATGTGATTTATCACGGCTTTTTGCCGCAGCCTGGCAAAATGGCCAGTGCGCGCCATGTGTCGCGATCGCCTGATCCTGCGTCTGGTGATAACCCGCGCCCTGCGCACCCTAATTTCTGATTGCCTTGAAAGAGCGAGTTTCAGCATGTCCAAAGTCAAACTGAGCACCAACCACGGCGACATCGTCCTGCAACTGGACGCCGAGAAAGCGCCGCTGACTACCGAAAACTTCGTTCAGTACGTCAAGGACGGCCACTACAATGGCACCGTATTCCACCGTGTGATCAAAGGCTTCATGATCCAGGGCGGCGGCTTCGAGGCCGGCATGAGCCAGAAGAAAACCCGCGCCAGCATCCAGAACGAAGCCGACAACGGCCTGAAGAACAAGAAGTACAGCATTGCCATGGCCCGTACCATGGAGCCGCACTCCGCCTCGGCGCAGTTCTTCATCAACGCCTCCGACAACGACTTCCTCAACCACAGCGGCAAGAACGTGCAAGGCTGGGGTTATGCCGTATTCGGTGAAGTGATCGAAGGCCGTGAAGTGGTCGACGCCATCGAAAAAGTGGCCACCGGTTCCAAAGCTGGCCACCAGGACGTACCGAAGGACGACGTGATCATCGAGAAAGCCGAGATCATTGAGTGATTCTGCTGATCTCTGATCTGCACCTGCAAGAAGAACGCCCGGATATTTCCCGGGCGTTTCTTGATCTGCTCGATGGCCGCGCCCGCCATGCCAAGGCCCTGTACATCCTTGGTGACTTCTTCGAAGCGTGGATTGGCGACGATGCCATGACGCCCTTCCAGCAGTCGATCTGCCAGGCCATGCGCCGGCTGAGCGACAGTGGCACGGCCATCTACCTGATGCATGGCAACCGTGACTTCCTGATTGGCCAGGCCTTTTGCAAAGCTGCGGGCTGCACGCTGTTGAACGACCCCAGCGTGATCGAGCTGGGTGGTGAACAGGTGCTGCTGATGCATGGCGACACCCTGTGCACCCGCGACCTGGGCTACATCAAGATGCGCCGCCTGCTGCGCAATCCGCTGAGCTTGTGGATCCTGCGCCACCTGCCGCTGTCGGCCCGCTACAAGCTGGCACGCAAGCTGCGCAGCGAAAGCCGCACGCAAGTGCGGATGAAGTCCACCGAAATCGTCGACGTCACGCCGGAAGAAGTACCCAAGGTGATGGCGGCGCATGGCGTGCGCACCCTGGTGCATGGCCATACCCATCGGCCGGCGATTCACAAGCTGGTGGTCGATGGCCAGCCGGCACGGCGTATAGTGCTGGGCGACTGGGACCGCCGCGGTTGGGCCTTGCAGGTTGACGAACAGGGCTTTCAGTTGGCGCCGTTCGAGTTTTCCTGACATTACAGGGCCTCGCGGGCAAGCCCGCAGGCCCCTGTAGGAGCGGGTTTACCCGCGAATGGGCCGGCGCAGGCTGACGCCTCAGGGCTGGCTGACTACCGCCCCCTTGTCCCGCTCACTGATCACCACTTCCCGGTACTCAGGATCTGCCTTGATCTGCGCCTCGGTAAACGGAATCAGCGCCAGTTGCTTGGCCGCAAAGGCCTTGGTCTGGTCACTGGCATGCGCCGAAGCCTTTTCACTCGACTGGGAAAACGCAAGCAGGCCACGGGCTTCTGGCCCCTTGTCGGTAAAGCTGACCAGTTGCAGGTAGCTGGTGCCACTCACCACCAGCCGCTTGCCCTGCCCGTGCGGCACGCTGTAGATCGCGTTGTACACCCCTAGCGCCTGCGGGCCGCCTGGTACCGGCGTACCATCAAGGGCCTGTTGCACCTGCCCCCAGCGTGCCGCCCCGGCAACGCCGCTTTCACTGACCTGCTTGAGCGACGCCAGTGCTGCCTGATGAACCAGCCTGCTTACCGCCGCCTGCTCGACAGCCAGGCCGCGCGGGGTGTGCTGCGGATCGGCCGGGTTGAATGCCACTCGCCAGCTTTCAGGGTGCTCGGCCAGCGCATTGAACAGGTTCTGGAAGTGCACCAGGCCCATACCACTGTCGAGGTCGGCCTTGCCGTTCCAGGCGGCCAGGCTGCTGCACACGGCCTGCACATCTGCGCTGGCGCCCTTGCACCATTGCAGCAGGTCTGGCAACACCAGGCTGGCCAGGTACACCTCTTCATCGGTGACCATGCGCTGCAATTCATCTACACCTAACCGGGCTTTGCCCTGCAGGCGTTGCAAGGCAAAGCGGCCACGCATGCCCAGTGGTTGGTCATTGCGGCTGACCAGTGGCGAGTAGCCGGTCAGCGGCTGCGCCGGGTTGGCCATCCAGGCCGGGTCGTTGGAGTTCTGTACGAAGTCTTCACGCTCCAGGCTTGGCAGCAGCCGCGCCGGGAAGATGCCCGGTTGCGCCGCCTGCGCGTCAACCTTCCACTGGCATGCGCTACGCGAGCCATCCAGCACCACCAGGCGCCCTTGCGCCTGCGGGTTGCTGCAGGTATCCAACAGTTGCTGGTCGACATAGGGCACTACCGACTGGTTCAGGTACAAGGCCCGCCCTCCCTGATCCACGGCCAGCGTGTTGACCCAAGGGATACCTTGCAACTGCTCGACCGATCCCTTCAATGCCGCCAGGCTGTCGGCTCGGTTGATCTGGTACCACTGCTGCAACACCCGTGAGTTCTCGAGGTTGGCGTCTCGCACGCTGTAGGCCGCCTGCGCATCCCAGTCCAGGCGGCCTGGCCATTGCACCACCGGGCCGAACTGCGAACTGTAAACCTGCCGCTCAATCTGGCTCAGGCTGCCATCCGTGCCTTTTACCGCGACACGGATGGTTTGCCGGGCCATAGGCAGCGACTTGCCATCGAGCACATAGCGGGTCGGGTCTTTGGGGTCGAGTTGCAGGCGGTAGAGCGTGAAGTGCTTGGAGGTGTCGACGGTGTGCGTCCACGCCAGGTGCTGGTTGAAACCGATGTTGACCACCGGCAGGCCCGGTAGCGCCGCGCCCATCACATCAAGCTGGCCGGGAATGGTCAGTTGCATCTGGTAGAAGCGCATGCCGCCCATCCACGGGAAGTGCGGGTTGGCCAGCAACAGGCCGCGGCCATTGGCTGAACGCTGCGCGCCTACTGCCACCGCATTGCTGCCGCGCTCCGCGGCGAACCGCTCCTGCCGGGCCAACGCGCTGGCAAAGCCCGCTGACGATTGCGCACGGGCCAGCGTTGGCGGTTGCGCCCCTGCCAACGCCTCGACGAACTGCCCGACACCGCCCTCGGCCAGTAACCGGCGGGTCAGTTTGACCAGATCCTGGCTGCTGATGGGCCGCACCCACTCACCATCGCCACACTCGGCGGGCAGCCCTTGACGACGGCGTTCGACCAACGCCCGGTTGTAGCCGCTGGCGTATCCCGCCAGCAATGCCTGCACCGACGCGGGTTGCGCCTGCAGGAAGGCATCGACCGCCGCTGGGCTATTGAGCCAGGTGAAGAACAGGTCGCTGGCCAGGTTGTCACGCTGCTCCAGGGTCTGGCCCTTGGCGCCGAAATAGCGTGAGCGCTCACCGCTCACGGTCAGCACTTCATTGGCGAGCAGGCATAGGTTGTCCTGGGCGTAGGCATAGCCGACGCCATAGCCCAGGCCACGCTCATCCTTGGCCACGATATGCGGTACGCCGTAACGGGTATAGCGGATCTGGGCACTGGCGTCGGCTGGCGCGGGCTGCGCCTGCACACCGACGCTGAAGGCCACCAGGGCAGCGGCCAGGCCGGCGCAGGTCATGGGACGGCAAAATGGAAACACGGGCACTCCTCGGGTTCGGGGGTCATCCCGATCAGACGAATGGCCAGATGAATATTTTACGTATTACAAGGCGATGGAACGTCTTGATGAGAAACAGGCATTTTTTTTCACGAATGGGTTGCAGTTTTTGCGTGCTCATTCGTCCTAGTAAGTGAGCCACCCACATTTCGGGTTCGTCCACGAAAAGGAGCATTCGCATGTACAACCCGCAAACCTCGGTCCAGGCCGGGCGCGTCCCAGGCAAAACGTCCAAGGGACAGGACGTGTTTGCTGAAGAACGAATCGGCAACGAACAGATCCGCGAGCTGTTGCGCACCTTCGGCCTGCGCACCAGCCTGATCCGCCTCAAGGTTATTGACGCCTTGCACGCCGCCGACCGCAATGGCCGCAGTATTGGCGTGCGCGGGGTGCACGCACAACTGGAACAACTGGATATCCCGCTGTCGTTCCTCAGTGTGCGTGAAGTGCTCAAGCGCCTGTGCACCGAAGGCGTCATACAACTGGGTAGCGACAAGTGCTACAGGCTCAACCCCCAGGCGCGCGCCGTACTGGAGCAAACACCCTCGCGCTGAGCGCATGGCCGGCCATACCTGGCCGGCCCGCGCAGATCAGGGCTTGACCTTGCGCCGCAGAATGCCGTTGATCACCACGACCACCACGGCAATGGCGATGGCCAGCATCTGGAAGGTCTGCTCACTGATCGTGCCCTGCTTCTGCAGGTGGGACAGGCCCAGCATCAGGCCCAGTACCACCAGGATGATCAGAAGTGAATATTTGAGGCGCTGCACGTGTGTCATCGAATGTTCCTTGCAACATCAGGGGCAAATGGCTCGCAACGAGCCGCGGCAATGATACAACGGTCACCGCCCCCGGCGCTGGATTTCCTGCTGGGTGGGGTGACGTCAGCCTGAAAGCATGGGGCTTCCTAGCACCCACGCCGGAGGCACCATGTACAAACCCCTGCTGTTCGCATCGCTGTTACTGACCCCGCTCTCCCTTCATGCACTGGACACCCAGCAGACGCCGACCGAACACCTGCTCGAACTGGGCCGCGAGTTGGCCACCCATGCCGGTGCCAGCCAATGGCAACAACTGTGGCAACGCGTACGCCAGGCCGGCTACCTGCAGACCGACGCCGCACCGGTACATTTCAGCGGGCCCACAGCCCGCTTGCCCGACCTGGCCCGACAAACGCTGGCGCAGGCCGACCAGGCACAGCCACTGAATCAGACCCAGGTACTGTACCGCCGCCACTTTGCCGACCAGGTCATCGGCCAGCGCAACGGCCAGCCGTTGCACGCGCTGTGCCTGCTGGTCGATTGGCGCACGTTGCCGCCGAGCATGCGCGCCACCCCTCAAGCCTATCTGGGTAGCGCCAGTTTGCTGAGCAGCTACCCGTGCGATTGAGGGGTGCTGTACCCACTGCACATCATCGCGAGCGCCCCGACAGGAAACCAGGAGGCGCAGCCAGATGTCCACGCCATTTCCTACAGCGCCAGATATCGCTGCCTGCAAATCCTGTTCACCGAAGCTACAACCCCCAACCCATATGCCGCCTAGCGACGCGCCTCGGCTGTCGCACAGAATTTGCTCACACCTTCGACATAACGCCGTGGGTGATCGGGTCGCACATCCCATCCACCCCGAAGGAGCGCCATATGCAAATGCCAGATTTGAGCCAGATCGATATCAGCCAACTGCCCCACTCGCTGCAGGCCCTGATCGACTGTATCGGCATCGAAAACGCCTACCAGCTGACCTGCGCCTACGGCGGCAGGCCCAAGTACATCCCCAAGCACCGCGAGCGCACCAAGCTCGCTGACGTGCTGCCGGCCGAAGCGCTCGACGCACTGATCAAGCGCTTTGCCGGGGTCGCCCTGGAGATCCCCAAGGCTGACCACTTTCTGCGTCAGCTGCGCAACCAGCAGATCCAGAAGGAAAGCGCCAACGGTTTGTCCCGCAGCCTGCTGGCCAACAAGTACGGCCTGAGCCTGCGGCAGATCGGCAACATCCGGCGCCAGGAGCTTTGCGAGCGCTGACGCCCGACCACCTTGGCTGCTATTCGCGGCTGCCTTAACCCACTAGATAGAGCGAGCTTCCCGATATGCCGTTAGATAACAGCCTTATAGGCTCCGTGATCAATGCCCTGCCGATGGACCGCATGATCGCCGGCCCCTTGCAGGCCATGGTGCAGGCGCAGGTAACCGCCAGCAAATCGTACGCCGATTTCCTGATGCAGGTATGCGTCCAGGATGGCAAGGCAGTGGCCATCCAGTTCGACTACGACGAAACCATTGTCGACGAACAGGGCGAATACAAAGGCGTGGTCAGCAAGACCATGAAAGTGCCGCTGATGGCGGCCATTACCCACCCGAACATTTCCATCGAAGAGGGCACTGTAGAGTTCGAGCTAATTATCAACCAGATGTCGGAAGATGTTTCCAGCAAGGACATGAATGCAGAAGCCACCGGCTCACTGGGATGGGGGCCGTTCAGGCTGAACGTGAAAGGCAGCGTGAGCCACAAATCCACGCAAACCCGCAAAACAGATACCCGTGCCCGCTATGCCTTCAACACGACCCTGAAGCGTCAGGAACCGCCCGAAGCGATGATGAGGGTAATCGAGTTCCTCACTGACGCCGCAACCAAGCCAACCATTGTCCGAACCGCCGAACTGGAAAGCCCGGACGAAATATCCCAGGCGGACACCTTGAAACGGCCCGCGCCTGCAAACCTACCGACCCCGTAAAACGCTAGCGCTTGACCCATAGCCCCTCCTGCCGGTAGCGGGAGGGGCACACCCTGGCCTGAGGAGTCGAATCATTGCAAAAGCCCCCCGCCCCCATGACCTCCATTGACCTGCGTGAAATTACCCGCGGCCTGCAAGAAGCCGCCAGTGCCACCAACAGCCTGATTGCTCAGCAGTACATCAACCTGTTCGACCAGTTTTTCGAGTGCGACACAGAAGCGCTGGGCGCCCCCATGAAAGCCAAGATGGTCGAGGTGGCCATGGATGGGCAGCACATCATGCGCGTCCCCCTGTTTGCGCTGGTGTCACCTAAAGGCCTGGCCCTTGAGCGCATGCAGGTCGACCTTTCGGTAAGGGTCAAAGGCACCGAGGCGCAGCAGGCACTGCTGACCGCGAGCGAGAGCAAGGCCGCGAGCTTCAAGGTCACCATTGGTGGCCAAGGCCGTCAGGGCGAAAACCGCGACCCGGACGAAGTGCAGATCCGCATGCAGTTCCAGGCGAGCGAACCGCCAGAGGCCCTGAACCGGTTGATCGAGGAATACACCAACCTGATCGTCCCGGTACGCGCCACCACCCCACCGCCCTCACCCGACACCAACGAGTTCATCGAGGCGGCCACCGTCCGTTGATGGCCGCCACGCTGCGGGCCTAGAAGTCGCGCTTGTAGAAGATGTCCAGTGAGCTTGCCAGCCCACTGGCGGCCTCGAGGTAGACCTTCTTGCTCAGCTTGTAACGCAACGCGATCGTGTTGGCCGGTTCGAACACGCCCACCCCGTAACGAAGGCTGAGCTTCTCGGTGATGTTACCGCTGGCGACCACGCTGGTGCTGTTGCCAGAACCTTCGGTATCCAGTTGAAAGTCGTCGATCCCCAGGCTCGACGCCAGGCTGCCGGTAATGCCGGCGCTCCCGGCAAGGCCCAGGCCCAGCGCTGCCTCGGCGAGCATGTTGTTATCTTCGCCGGTATTGCCCAATGGTCGGCCCAAGACCAGGTACGAAAGCGCCTGCTCCTGGCTCATGGCCGGCTCCGAGAACACTTTGGTCGTCGGCTGCTCGGCGCTGCCGCTCAGGCGGATGCCGGCTATCACATCGTCAACCTTGCGGATCGCTTCGATGTCCAGATACGGCTGGTCGATCGGGCCGGCGAACAGCAGACGCGCCCGGCGGATGGTGAGGCGCTGGCCGTAGGCACGGTAGCGGCCGTCTGCCAGGCTCAGTTCGCCACGGGTATCGAGGTTATCGCCGATGTGCACATGACCCAGCAGGTTGGCAGTCAGCCCGAAACCGCTGAACGACAGCTTGTCGCGGCCGACTTCGACATCGATGTCCATGGCCATGGCCATGGGGGGTTTGCCTTCCTCGGTCTGATGACCGACGATTACCGTGTCATCCGACACCTTGACCGTGGACGGCGGCAGCTCACGTACAGTGATCTTGCCCTTGGGTACCTGCACCTTGCCGGTCACCGCCAGCTTGTCATCGATCAGGCGCAAAGTCAGGTCCGGGGCAACTTCCAGTGTGGCGTAGGGCTCGACCGCGACCGGCAGTTGCTGGCCTTGCAGACGCACGTCCATGCCCAGTGCCTGCCCCCAGGTGAGGTTGCCGCTCAACTGGCCACGTCCCGCCTCGCCACTGCGCCAGTTACCGTTGAGCTGCACCTGCTCGCCGGCAATCAGCGCCTGCAATGACAGGTCCTGAAGGCTGGCCGGCAGCTCGGCGCCACTGACTTCGCCTCCGCTGAGCATCAGGTTGCCGTTGACCTGAGGCGCCAGCAAGGTGCCTGAAAGCCGACCACTGCCATTGAGCTGCCCGGCCAGGCGTTCGACCATGGGCACGAATGGGCGGGCCACCGACAGGTCCAGCCCGGCCAGGCGGAAATCACCCGACAACGGTTTGTTCTTGCCCAGCGGATCGAGCCGCGCGTTGACGTTCAGCTCACCCAGGCGCTCACCGCGAAACGCCAGGCGCGTATCGATACGCCGCGGTGCCAACGTGCTGTCCAGGCGCAGGGCCTGATAAGGGAAATCGATCCAGCGGCCTTTGTCGCGCACGCGCAGGGTGCCGCCACTGGCATCGACCACGACAGTGCCCTTGGGGCCGCTGGCCGGGATGTCCAGGTTGATGTCGGCATTGAGCAGGCCTTGCCAGGCAAAGTCCTTCGGCAGCCACTGGGCCAGGCTGCCCAGCGGGAACTGCTTGAGGTGGTAGCGCAGGCGCGGTTCGGGGGCCAGTCGCTGGTCGTCGCCACACAGGCTTGCCTGGCCGGAGCGCCAGCAGTGGGCCCCGAAGTCGAGCTGGCCGCTGGCCAGCCGCTGCAGGCGTGCAGGCGCCTGCAACTGCCACTCCTGGCCACCGGCCTGGATTCGGCCAGTGGCCAGTCGGCCGCGCCAGTCACCTTTGTTCAACTGGCCATCCAGGCCAAGGTCGAGCTTGAGCTGCGGGCCGTCCAGCGCCAGGGTCAAGGCCTGTTGGCGAATGTCGCCCTTGCCGTTGGCCTGCAACGTGCCCAAGGCTGTGTCACCCAGGTGGATACCGGTTGCCTTGAGCTCGACTACACCGCGTTGGGCGTTGTCCAGGCGGGCATCCAGGTCCAACTGCTGCAGGCGGTTTTCGGCCTGGGCCAAGCGCTGGCCCTGCAGGGTGAGCGTACCTTGCGGGGCCTGCAAGGTGCCGGCGACATCCAGCCGGCCCTTGACCCGGCCTTGTAGCCTCGGCCACAGCTGGCCGAGGCGCGGCAAGTCAAGGTCGATTCGCCCAGCCAGGCGCTGTTGCAAGCTGCCACTGCCGTTGATGCGGTTGTCACCCAGCTGGATGGCCAGTGTGCCCAGGGTCCAGTTTTGCCCTGCCCCCTGGGTCTCGGCCTTGAGCATGGCTGGCTGGCCACGCAGGCGGCCCTTGAGGTCAAGCTGGGCATCCAAGGTAAGCGCATCGCCTTTGAGTTCGCCTTTGCTGCGCAGTGGCCCCGCCAGGGTACCCGGCAATTCGGCCAGCCAATAGGCCGGGTCGAGCGCGGAGAGCTGCAGGTCGACATCCCAGGCCAGGGTGTCGGCAAAACGTACGGCGACACTGCCGGCTGCCTTGCCTTGGCCGGCGGTCAGCGCCAACTGCGGCAGTTTCACCTGGGTGAGGTCACCTTCGAACGGGCTGGCGATGCTGAACGCTCCCGCCGGGCCGTCCAGGTCCCCCGTGAAAGTCCCCTGGTAATTGCCATCGCGATAATGCACCTGGGTATTGAAGCGTTTGAGGGTGACTTCGGGCGGGGTCTCCATCGGGTACAGGCGCAACCACGGGAAGTCCTGCCAGTCCAGCTGCGCATCGGCGCTCAGGCCTTGCTGCCAGTCAGCCGTGGCTTGCAGCTTGACCCGTTGGCTGTCGCTGGCGGTCAGGTCCAGGGCATCGAGCCTGGCGCCTTTGCTGTCGACCAGACCGGACAGGAGCAAGGCGATCGGTGACTGCTCGGCCGGCAGGCTGGCCTTACCGGACAGTTTATAGCCATCGAGCAGATCGCCCTTGGCATCGAGCTCGAGCGCGTTCAATTGCAGGGTGTCAGGCAACGCACCAGCCGGCTTGAACGCCTCGGAGCGGATGTGCAAGGTCGCCGGCAGGTGCTCGGCCAGTGCCTGCAACTGCCCGCTCACTGTGGCATCGAGGTAACCACTGCTGGTGCCGGCGAGTTCCAACGTCTTCTGCATTTGGCCATTGGCCGTCAGTGCCAGTTGCCAGGGTTTTTCGTCTACCGCAGGCAACTGCAATTGCGCCTGTAGTTTTACCGGCCAGTCGCCTTCGGGTTGCAGGTCGCCCTGTAGGCTCAATTGCAGGTCGTCGCGCAGCAGCCGCAGGCTGTCGATGCGTATCCCGCTGTTGGTCCAGTGCGCAGCCAGATGCAAATCGCCAAGCAGATCGCTGCCATCCAGGCGCAGCTGCCCGACCTTGACCTCGCCCAGTTCGATGGCCAGCGGCAAGCGCAGAGTCGGCAATTGCAGCGGGGCGCTCTCGGTGGGTTCGGTGCTTGGCGCAAAGGCCATGTCAATGCGGTCTGCCTGCAACTGGTCAATGCACAAGGTCGCGCGCAGCAAGCAGGCAGGCGACCAGGCCAGCAACGGCGCCTGCATCTCTACCGTGCTGCCGCCGTCGGCCCAGGTTAGCCGGCTGGCCTGCCAACTGCCCGCCAGGCGCCCCTGGAAGTCGGCCACTTCAAGCCCAGGCACCTTGCCCAGTACCCAGCGGCTGCCGGCCTGGGTACCCAGCAGCAAGCCGAGCACCAGGCCCACGCTCGCAACACCCCCCAGCAGGCCCAGTGAAGTAAATTTGATTACGCGTTTCACAGCTCGGGCCCCATGGAAAAGTGCAGGCGAATGCCCCCTTCGTCATCCAGCGCCTTGGCCAGGTCCAGGCGCAGCGGCCCGACTGGCGATACCCAGCGCACACCAAAGCCGACACCGGTCTTGAGGCTGGGCAGCTCCAGGTCGTTGAACGAGTTGCCTTGGTCGACGAACGTCGCGACCCGCCATTTTTCGGTCAGCGAATACTGGTACTCGACACTGCCTGCCACCAAGTAGCGCCCGCCGATACGGTCACCGTCGCTGTTCTTCGGCGACAGGGTCTGGTAGTCGTAACCGCGCACACTCTGGTCGCCACCCGCGAAGAAACGCAGCGACGGCGGAATGTTGTTCTTGAAGCCATTGGTTGCACTGCCACCAAACTGTACGCGTCCGAGAAAGCGGTGGTTGTGGCCGAGTGTGGTCAGGCCTTTGAGCAATACGTTGCCGTGCAGCAGGTTGGTGTCGGACACCAGCCCTTCCTTGGCACCTTGAACATCGAACTGCAGGCGATAGCCGTTGTGCGGATCGATACGGTTGTCACTGCGCAGGAAGGAAAAGCTGACGCCCGGCATCAGCAGGTTGCTCAAACCGGAGTCGTCACCCAGGCGATATTCTTCGCGTTGGTACTTGAGCGAAATCACCCGCTGCCAGCCACTGGGCAGCTTGCTGTGCCACTCGGGGCCGACCGTCAACAGCTTGCTGAGCGTGTCGGTGCCGGCAAGCTCCTCGTTCTGGTAGCCGCCGGCAAAGCGCAACTTGTCGGTCAGCGGCGGGTCGAGGGGAATGTCATACCACAGGCCGACGTTCTGGCGCGGGGCCGACAGTTCGGTTTCCCAGCCATAGCTGTGGCCTTGTGGGTTGACCCAGTGGCGGGTCCAGTTGGCCTTGCCGCGCGGCCCGACGTCGGTCGAGAAGCCCAGGCCAAGGCCCATGGTGCGTGGTTTACGGGTTTCCAGATGAACATCCACCGGGACTTCTTCGCCCACAGCAGCAGTGGGCGCCGCATCCACGCGCACGCCTTCGAAATAGCCGCTCGATTGCAGGTCGTTGTTCAGCTCTGCGACCAGTTCCGAGTCGTAAGGGGTACCCGGCTTGAACGACACCATGCGCTGCAGCAGGTCCTCGTCCAGCGGTGTGTCGCCACCGAAGGTGACGGCGCCCAGGCGATAACGCGGGCCACTCTGGTAGACCAGTTCGATATCCGCCACACCGGCTTGCGGGTCGACGGCCAGGCGCTGGCTACTGAAGCGCCCACTGAAGAAGCCATAGCGCGACGCCTGGTTCTGGATCAACCGCTTGGCATCCTCGTAATGGCCGTGATTGAGTTGTTCACCCGGCCGCAGCGCCTTGCTGTCAGGCACGCGGAAGGCCTTCATCTCGCTGGCTGGGCCCTCGATGCGCACGGTCACGTTGCGCAGGCGAATCGGTTCGCCCGGGTTGATGCTGATGATCAGTTGTGGGGGATGGTCTGCGTCGCTGGCGGGCTTGACCTCGGTATCGATCTGCGCCTGATAGTAGCCGAGTGCCTGCGCCGCTTTGCGCGCCTGCTCCTCTGCCCCGCGACTGAAGCGTAAAAGTGCTTCTTCGTCGCGGTCACCCAATGTGCCTATATAGCCTTCGACATTGGCCTTGAGCGCCTTGTTGGCCGGTTTCACCTTCACCAACAACTCGCTCTGGCCCCATGCTGCGAAACTGGCGACCCAGAATACCAGGCCCCAGGTCAATCTTCCTGAATACGTCATGCGGCGCATGCTACCAGAGCCGGGCGCTCAAGGGAGCCGCCTGGCGGCCTGTTCAGGCAAAAGCGGGTTTTGAAGAGACTGGATTAGGATGAAAGAACACCCTCTCTCGGATTGGTCCTACAGCTACTTCGCCAATTTCCTCGTAACCCTGACGCTGGTAAAAAGCCAGGTAGTGCTCGTTACCGGTGTCCAGCACCACCCCTTGGGTGCCTGGGTCTTCCGCGCACCAGTCGTGCACAGCTTGTAACAATTGCTCGCCGTAGTGCTTGCCCTGAAACTGCGGATGCACCCCCAGCAAAGGCAACACATGCACCTGGTCAGTGGGCAGACAGCTGGCCAATGCAGCCTGGTAGTCCATGTAGCGCCGCGTACAGCGCAGGCCGGTACCCAGCATCATGCGCAGGCGCCAGGCCCAGCTGTCGGCCACGCCCAGCCGGCGCTGCGGCGGCACGATCAGGGCCAGGGCAATCAGGCGGTCCTCGACCAGCAGGCCGATGGCGGGCAGTTGCAGGTAGAAGTGCTGGCGCACCCATTCGCGCACCATCACCCGCAGGCGCCGCTCATACCCCGGGCGCTGGGCTTCGAAGATATAGGCGAAGGTGGGCTCGTGGCGGTAGGCGTTGTACAGCAGCGAACGTGCCTCGCGGCTGTAACCGTCGTCGAGCAGGCAGACACGGGCCGGGGCGGCTGTGGTTTCGGGCATTGCGGGCAGACCTCCTGGAATGGGCATTCAGTGCCTTGGAGGTGCCCCAGCGCGCTTCGTTCACCCCCAACAGCACGTTAGCAGCAGGCTCGCCTGGCCGCCATGCTGGTGATGCAGGTCGATGTCGGCTAGCATCGCGCCTTTTACCGGGATTGTCTTTCCATGAAGATCGTCTGTTTCAACATCAACGGCCTGCGGGCCCGCCCGCATCAGCTGGCGGCGCTGATCGAAAAGCACCAGCCGGACGTGATCGGCCTGCAGGAAACCAAGGTCAGCGACGATCAGTTCCCGCTGGCCGACGTGCAGGCACTGGGTTACCACGTGCACTACCATGGCCAGAAAGGCCACTACGGCGTGGCCCTGCTGTCGCGCCAACCGCCGCTGAGCCTGCACAAGGGCTTTGCCACCGACGAAGAGGATGCCCAGCGCCGCTTCATCTGGGGTACCTTTGCCGATGCCGAGGGCAGCCCGATCACCATCATGAACGGCTATTTCCCCCAAGGCGAAAGCCGCGACCACCCCACCAAGTTCCCGGCCAAGCAGCGCTTCTACAGCGACCTGCAGGCACTGCTGGAAAGCCAGTTCCGCAACGACCAGCCAGTGCTGGTGATGGGCGACATGAACATCTCGCCGCAAGACTGTGATATCGGCATTGGCCCGGACAACGCCAAACGCTGGCTGAAGACCGGCAAGTGCAGCTTCCTGCCGGAGGAGCGTGAGTGGATGGAACGTTTGAAAGGCTGGGGGTTGGTAGACAGCTTCCGCCACCTGTACCCGGACGTGACCGACCGTTTCAGCTGGTTCGACTACCGAAGCCGCGGCTTCGAGGACGAGCCCAAGCGCGGCCTGCGCATCGACCTGATCATGGCCTCACAGCAGCTGGTGCCGCGCATCAAGGCAGCGGGCGTGGACTATGAGCTGCGCGGGATGGAAAAGCCGTCGGACCATGCGCCGATCTGGCTGGAGTTGAGCTGATTAGGGTGACGGGCCCAAGGTGCACACCTTGGGCCCACACTTACAACCCCAACCTCAACGCCTCCCCCACCCCCGCCCCACGCACATCGTCCGCCGCGCTGACCAAGGCAAAGTTATAAGCCCCATGCGACCAGTACCGCGCCTCCAGCTGGCCATCGACCCGCTGCCCGTCCGGCATGCGCCGATAAAGGTTGCCCGGCGAGCGCAGGAACAGGCTGATGCGCTGGCCCTTGCCATCTTCGAATACCAGTAATGCAGCCGGCCCCTGCTCGTTGCTGAGCAAGCGCGCGCCCACCGGTTTGAAGCCATATCCCGCCAGGTCCGGTAACTGGCCCACCCGGCTGAAATGGCGGCCCAGCCAGTCGCGCAACTGCCCAGGATCACTGGCCTGGATATCCAGTGCTTCACTGCCGGCGAACAGACGGTGCGCCTGTACAGCATCAGCCATGGGCAGGTCGACCCGCGCCAGGGTTGCATCGCGCACTTGCCAGCCGCCCAAGCCCCCCACACCCAACGCCAGCATCACTACCGCCGCCGCAGCCCAGCGCCGCTGCCGACGCTGGCGCAATTGCCGACGCAACTGGCCAAGGTCCAGCTGCGCCGCACCGGGCAGCTCGCCCAACCCGGCCAGCGCTGTGCGCAGCCTTCGGGCATCGGCGCGCCAGCCTTCCACCCGTGCCGCAGCTTGCGGGTTGGCCGCCAGCCAGGCCTGCACCTCGGCCCGGCGCACAGGTTCCAGGCGTTCATCGACGAAAGCGTGCAATTCATCATCGCTGGGGATCAGCCGCGTCATTTCAGTCTCCGCAAGGCCGGGGGTTGGGGGTTGCCCTCGGTCAGTTCGCGCAAGGCATTGCGCGCGCGCGACAGGCGCGACATCACAGTGCCGATGGGGATGCCCAAGGCCTGGGCGGCCTCCTTGTAACTCAAGCCTTCGATGCTGACCAGCAACAACAAGGCACGCTGCTCCGCCGTCAGCCGGGCAAAGGCCTGCAGGTCGGCCTGTGCCAGGACGATGGTTTCGAGGTTGTCACCGACCGGCTCATCGTCGTGCTCGTTACGGCCGAACCAGGACAACCAGCGCGCATGCAATCGCTCACGGCGCTTACCGTCGAGGAACTGTCGATACAGGATGGTGAACAGCCAGGCACGCAGGGCATCGGCGTCCCGTTGCTGGTCGCGACGGCTCAGGGCCCGCTCGACCGTAGCCTGCACCAGGTCGTCGGCGCTGCCCGGCTCGCGGGTCAGCCACACGGCAAAGCGGCGCAGGCGGGCCAGCAGCTCGCGCCACTGGTGGTCGTCCAAATCATGCATGGCTAGGTCCCGGCCTCTGGGGTTGTCAGTGTAAAGGGCAGACGCCTGTGAACAAATTCTATTCCCGATGAGGGAATAACTTTTTCTCTGACACGTCGTACTGGCACCTTCACTGAACCGGACGATGACCATGAACACACCCTTGCACGGCCCGGCCAAAGCCTTGCGCCTGGCCGCCATTGGCGGCGTGCTGCTGGCCGCAGGTGCCGGCTTTGCCTATGCCGCTGGCTGGCTCGGCGCCCCCCGACTGACGCCACAGCGCATCATCGACACCTTCGAAGCCCAGGCCGGGCATTACCCAGGCTACCGCAAGAACCACGCCAAGGGCTTGTGCGTGAGCGGCTACTTCCAGGCCAGCGGGCAGGCCGCCAACCTGTCCACGGCGCGCGCCTTCAGCCAGCAACGGGTGCCGGTGGTTGGCCGCTTTGCCATTGGCGGTGCCAACCCGTTCGCCCCGGATACGGGTATACCGGTACGCAGCCTGGCGATTGAGCTGAGCACCGACGATGGCCAGGTCTGGCGGACCGGCATGAACAACCCGCCGGTACTGGCAGTCAGCACGCCCCAAGCGTTCTACCAGCAAGTACTGGCGAGTGCACCAGACCCGGCGACCGGCAAACCGGACCCTGGCAAGCTGCAGGCGTTCTTCGCCGCCCACCCGGAAAGCGCGGCGTTTCGCCAATGGGCGGCGGGTTACAAACCCAGCGACAGCTTCGCCAACACGCAATACCACAGTATCAATGCCTTCCGCCTGATCGACGCAGCTGGCGCGGCCCACCCGGTGCGTTGGCAGCTCGAGCCACAAACTGCATTTGCAGCATTACCCGCGCAAGTTGATGACAAGCAATTCCTGCAACACGACTTGCAGCAGCGCCTTGCCCAAGGCCCATTGCGCTGGACGCTGCGCCTGGTACTGGCCGAACCAGGCGATGCCGTGGACGACCCTGCCCGGCCGTGGCCCGCCGAGCGGCGCAGCGTGGACGCCGGCACCCTGGTGCTGGAACAGGTAGACGCCCCCGAGCAAGGGGCCTGCCGCGACCTCAACTTCGACCCGCTGATCCTGCCGCGCGGTATAGAGGCGTCGGCCGACCCGATCCTCGCCGCCCGCTCGGCCGCCTATTCGGAATCCTTCAACCGCCGTAGCCGCGAATCGCTCAGCACCGGAGCCAAGCCATGAAACCTCAAGCCTTCCACCCTTTCGCCCGCTTGTTGCACTGGCTGATGGCCGTGCTGATTCTGGCCATGCTGTTCATCGGCGTGAGCATGGTCGCCGACCTGTCGCTACGTCACCCGGTGTTGATCAGCCTGCACAAGGCCACCGGGCTGGCCCTGCTGGTGCTGGTGGTACTGCGCATCGCTGTGCGCCTGACCCTACCTCACCCGCCCCTGCCGAACGACCTGCCAAAACTGCAGCGCTGGGCCGCCGGAGCCTCGCATCTGCTGCTCTATGGCCTGATGCTGGCCATGCCGCTGCTGGGCTGGGCCATGCTGTCGGCAGGCGATTACCCGCGCCCGCTCGGCTTGCCCGCCATCGCCCCCCACAACCTGCAGCTATATGCCGTGTTGCGCCAGGCCCATGGCTGGGCCGGCTACCTGCTGTTTGCCACGGTGCTGGTGCATGTGGGGGCAGCCTTGATGCATGCATGGGTGCGTCGCGACGGTGTGTTGCGTAGCATGTGGCCTGGCCCCTTGCACCGCAGCGAATGAACGGTAGCAGCACGGGGTTCGACAATCGATAATGATTCCTAATAATATCGATTTTGTTTGCCACTCTGCCCTGGACTGCCCATGAACGTCGCAAAGGATCCTGCAACCCTTCTGCCTGCCAGCACCCTGAACCTGCGCCCGCTGTTGCTGGCCAACATGGCCTGCACCATGTCGATGATGGCCTTCGTCGCCCTGATCGGCCCGATAGCCCGTCAGCTTGGCATGGCCACCTGGCAAGCCGGCGCCGCCGTGACCGTGGCTGGCGTGGTCTGGGTGCTGCTGGCCCGGCCCTGGGGCCGCGCGGCAGACCGCCTGGGCCGCCGGCGCATCCTGCTGCTGGGCAGCGCCGGCTTTACCCTGGCCTACTGGCTGCTGTGCCTGTTCGTCGAAGGCGCCCTGCGCTGGATGCCGGGGGCGACCTTGGCGTTCATCGGCCTGATGATCGCGCGCGGTTGCATCGGCGCCTTTTATGCCGCCATCCCGGTAGGCTGCAATGCGCTGATCGCCGACCATGTGGAGCCGCAACGCCGGGCGCGGGCCATGGCCTCACTGGGAGCAGCCAACGCCGTCGGTCTGGTGGTCGGGCCGGCGCTGGCCGCACTGCTGGCGCGGCACAGCCTGAGCCTGCCGTTCCATATCATGTCGCTGCTGCCGGCCACTGCCTTCCTCGTGCTGTTTTTCACCCTCAAACCACAGGCGCTGCCGCACAGCCACGCCCCCAGCCCGGTGCGGCTGAACGACCCGCGCCTGCGCCGGCCGCTGCTGGTGGCATTCAGCGCCATGCTCAGCGTGACCGTGTCACAGATCATCGTCGGTTTCTTTGCCCTTGACCGCTTGCATCTGGGCCCTGCCGAAGCGGCCCAGGCGGCTGGCATCGCCCTGACCACCGTGGGTGTGGCACTGATGCTGGCCCAGGTGATACTGCGCCAACTGGAGTGGCCACCGCTGAAGATGATCCGGGTGGGTGCCACGGTATCGGCACTGGGCTTTGCCTGTGGCTCGCTGGCCACCACGGCGCCGTGGCTGTGGGCTTGCTATTTTGTTGCGGCGGCCGGCATGGGCTTCGTGTTCCCGGCGTTTTCGGCACTGGCGGCCAATGCCATGCAGGCCTCCGAACAAGGCGCCACGGCCGGTTCCATTGGCGCCGCCCAAGGCATGGGCGCGGTGATCGGGCCGCTCGCCGGTACCTTGGTGTATGCCCTTGATCCGCGCTTGCCATTCCTGGCCGTGGCCGTGCTGTTGCTGCTGGTCGGGCTGTGGCCAATGCCGCGTGAGCAGCGGGTTTGAGAAGCACAGCGCGCAAGGGCGCAGAGTGTGTTTTAATGCGCATCGCTCATTATTATTGACACCTCTGATTACAAGGCGGCTATGGACACGGGGACGCGACTCAAACTGGTGCGTGAACGCAACAACCTCTCCCAACGGGAACTGGCCCGTCGCAGCGGGCTGACCAATTCGACGATCTCGCAGATCGAGCAGAATCGCGTCAGCCCTTCGGTCAGCTCCCTGAAAAAACTGCTCGAAGGCATTCCCATGAGCCTGGCGGAGTTTTTCAGCTTCGACGAGCCGGTGCGTGAGGAACGCTACGTATTCCGTGGTGGCGAACAACCCGACCTGGGCCGCAATGGCCTGCGCATGCTGCTGGTCGGCGCCAGCGTCGAAGGCCGCCAAATGCGCATGCTGCGTGAGCTGTACGCACCCGGCGCCGACTCTGGCGAGCCGATCGTGCACGCTGAAGGCGAAGAATGCGGGTTGGTCACCCGTGGCACCGTCGAGCTGTGGGTCGACGGCCAGGTCAGCGTGCTCAATTCGGGCGACGGCTACTACATCCCCACGACCCTGCCGCACAGCTTCAAGAACATCGGCCCGGATGAGGCCGAGATCATCAGCGCCAACACGCCGGCGAATTTCTGATCTTGACCCACAGACGTTCACCGAACGCCCGGGATGTCTACCAGTGCCTGCGCAATGTGGCCCTTGGCGTGCACCACCTTGAGGTGGCTGCACGCCGCGATGGCGGCCTGATCGATGTCGGCATCCAGGGCTGGCAACTGACGTTGGCCCTGGATACCGAAGGCCTGGCGCATTGCGTTCATTGCCAAGCCCCCGACGGCGAACAGGCCGGCCTCGAACACTGGCAGCGCTATGGCACCAACCCCGCCGACCTGCTCAGCCTGTGGGAGCGCACTCAGCTGGAGAGGCTGCTGGCCCCCTGACGTAGCGCCTCCTCGACAAAGTCCAGGCGGTCCTGGCCGAAGAACATCCCGTCACTGACAAAACAGGTGGGCGCGCCAAACACCCCGCGCGCCACAGCGGCCTCGGTCGCGTGCTTTAGCGCTGCTTTTACTTCGCTGTCAGCGGCCAGGGCATGAAAAACCTGTGGGTCGAAGCCTGCCTGCGCGAGTGTTTCATTCAGCACAGCGCTGTCGCTCAGGTTGCGGCGCTGTACCCATAGCCCAGTGAACAGCACCGATAGCAATGCCTCGAACCGATCCGGTGAACGCAACTGGGTCCCTGTCACGCCGCGCATCAACGTCAGGGTATTGACCGGGAAGCCCGGCGGCATCCCGAACGGCACACCGTAGCGTTCGGCAAAGCGGGCCAGGTCGGTGAACATGTAGCGCCCTTTGGCCGGGATCATGGCCGGCGAAGCATTGCCGGTAGCCTGGAAAACCCCGCCAAGCAGCATTGGCCGGTAGCGCAGCGTAGCGCCGTGGCGGGCACACAGGTTCGGCAGTTGGGTCCAGGCCAGGTAGCTGGCCGGGCTACCCAGGTCAAAAAAGAAATCGACAGACGTTTGCATGGTGACGGTCCTTGCATGTTAACGGGGGTTACCAGCGTTCCATCCAGGGGCGCAGGTCCAGCTCGAAGGTCCAGGCGTCGCGGGGCTGGGCGTGCAGGAACCAGTAACTGTCGGCAATGTGCGCCGGGTCAAGGATGCCATCCTGGTCCTTGAGGGCATAGCGCTCGGGGAAGCTGTCGCGGATGAAGGCCGTGTCGATGGCACCGTCCACCACCACATGGGCGACATGGATGTTGCGTGGCCCCAACTCGCGCGCCATGCTCTGTGCCAGGGCACGCAAGCCATGCTTGGCCCCGGCGAAGGCGGCAAAACCGGCTGCGCCGCGGGTACCGGCTGTAGCGCCGGTGAACAGGATTGTGCCGCGCTCACGCTGAACCATGCGCCGGGCCACCGCCTGCGCGGTGAGGAAACCGGCAAAGCAGGCCATTTCCCAGATCTTGAAGTACTTGCGTGGGGTTTCCTCGAGAATGCTGCACGGCACATTCGCACCGATATTGAAGACAAATGCCTCAATCGGACCTATATCACGCTCGATAGTCTCTACCAGTTCGGCCACCTCCTCTTCCTTGCGCGCATCAGAGCCAAAACCGTAGGCCTGGCCGCCAGCGGCGTGTATTTCCTCCAGCAGCGGCTGCAGTTTGTCGGCCTGGCGACGGGTTACGCAGGCAATATAGCCCTCACGCGCAAAACGCTTGGCGATCTCGCCGCCAGTGGCGTCGCCCGCCCCGATCACCAGCACGACTTTTTGTTGTTCTGACATGCCTGCCTCCATTGGTAAATGATCGTTTAGTAAACGAACGCTATGTTATGATCGCGGTCATCGTCAAGCCTGTTTGCCGAGGCATGTGAATGCGCTACTCCAACGAACACAAACAGCAAACCCGCGAGCGGTTGCTGGCCAGCAGCGGCGCGCTGGCCAAGCGCGGGGGTTTTGCCAGTACCGGCGTGGCCGGGTTGATGAAAGCGATCGGCCTGACCGGCGGTGCCTTCTACAACCACTTCCCGTCCAAGGACGACCTGTTTACCGAGGTGGTACGCCAGGAGCTGAGCAACAGCCCCCTGGCACGCCTGGCCAGCAAGGGAGCCAACCGTGAACGCCTGGGCCGCTGCCTGCAGCAGTACCTGAGCCTGGTCCACCTGCGCAATGCCGAAGGTGGATGCCCGTTGCCGCCGCTGGGTGTGGAAATCGCCCGGGCCGACACGCCGGTGCGTGAAGTGGCTGAGCACTGGCTGGTAGAACTGCACCGGGCCTGGAGCACAACCCTGGAGGATGAGCAGCTGGCCTGGGTGCTGATCAGCCAGTGCGTAGGGGCATTGCTGGTCGGGCGCATGCTGGCCAGTGAAAGCGTGCAAGCGCAGGTACTGGGCGCCAGCCGCCAGTTTGTCGAACAGGCCCTGCATGAGGCGGATTAGTGCCCTGCTGGGTTTGCTATTGGCCCTCCCTGCGCTTGCCGAACAGGCCTGCCCGCCTGGGCAGTATCAAGTGTGCCTGATGGGCTGCTTCTGCGCCCCGATCGACCCAGGCCAGGCCGGGCAGATCCTCAAGGATGTGGAGGTCATGGCCTCGTCCAGCCTGGCATACGCCTTGCGCCAGGCCCGCGACGAAGCCACGGCCAGCGGTGTGCAGCCGATTCCGTTGCATATTCGGGCGCAGCTGGAACCCTGGTATGACTTTGCCGTGCTCGACGCGGCGCGCTTCCGGGTGGGGGATGAGCAACAGATCAGCGCAGCCAATGCGCTAATGCAGAACCCCGATGTGAACGCCGTTACACTGATCGACACGATCATCTTCCGCCGGGCCGCCGATGCCGAGGACAACGTGGCCTTGTGGGCGCACGAGCTCAAGCATGTGCAGCAGTATCAGGAGCTGGGCGTGGAGGAATTTGCCCGACGCTATACGCGCAACTTCGACGACCTGGAGGGGCCGGCCTACAAGATCGAGGCCGAAGTCGACAAGGCGCTGCGCGAGCGTCGTTCAGGCCTGGCCCGCTGATCGCTGCCATTGCGCTCCACATCTACAGCGCCTGTCTTGCCCGGCGCAAAATTCAGCCGTTAGCGCGAACCAAGGTAGGAGCGGGTTTACCCGCGAATACGGTGACGGCGGCAACGATGAACGACGGGTGGAGATTGGCCAGAAGGCACGGCCTCTTCGCGGCTATCAACCCTTTGATACGACCAAGCTTTTCAGCTCTCAGCACCGCAGAAAAGCTTGACCGCCAACACAGCATCTACATGGGAACGTAAAGGCGCTCAAGACACCGCCGAAGCCTCCACCGCCTGCTCACGGCTGGCATAACGCTGCGCCAGCACAGCACACACCATCAGCTGTATCTGGTGGAACAGCATCAGCGGCAGGATCATCGCGCCAATGCCACTGCCCACGAACAACACCTGGGCCATGGGCACACCCGTAGCCAGGCTTTTCTTGGAGCCGGCAAACAGGATGGTGATACGATCCTCAAGGTCAAAGCCCAGCGCCTTGCCAAGCAAGCGGGTGCCAAACAGCACCACTGCCAGCAGAATTGAGCACACCACGAACAACCCCGCCAAATGCTGCGGCGATACGGTGTGCCACAAACCGGTAACCACGGCCTCACTGAAGGCGGTGTACACCACCAGCAGGATCGAACCCTGGTCCACCACCTTGAGCCAGCGCGCATTGCGCTTGACCCAGGCGCCGATCCAGCGCCGCGCGACCTGCCCGGCAACGAACGGCACCAGCAGCTGCAAAGTGATCTTCAACACCGCATCCAGGCCGGAACCTGTATCACCACTGGCACCCAGCAACAACATCACCAGCAACGGGGTGAGGAAGATACCCAACAGGCTGGAGGCCGCTGCGCTGCAGATGGCCGCCGGCACGTTACCGCGGGCCAGCGAGGTAAAGGCAATGGCCGACTGCACGGTTGCAGGCAAGGCACACAGGTACAGGATGCCCAGATAAAGCTCGTTACCCACCAGCGGTACGAACAGAGGTTTGAACGCCAGGCCCAGCAGCGGGAACAATACGAAAGTACAGGAGAACACCAGTAGGTGCAGGCGCCAGTGCCCGGCACCGGCAATGATGGCTTCACGGGACAGTTTGGCGCCATGCAGGAAGAACAACAGGCCAATGGCCAGGTTGGTCAGCCAGCCAAAATACACCGCGCCATCGCCCGAGCAAGGCAGTACGGTGGCGATGAGTACCACACCGAGCAAGGCCAGGGTGAAATTGTCAAATAACATGCGCAAATACTTCATCACTGTATCCATCTTGTCATGGTGGGTGGGCAGACGATAAGGTCTTTGGCTCCCCGTCGCTAACGCCGGAACCCCGAGTGGTATCGCTCAACGGACACGCTCCACAAAAGGACTCACCATGCTCCGCCCACGTCTGGCTGCACTTGCAGCCGCCATTACCCTTGCCTTAGGCCATGCCAGCGCCCAGGCCGACGACCAGTTACAGGCCAAGGTCGACCAGATCATCCGCCCGCTCATGCAGGAACAAGGCATCACCGGCATGGCTGTGGCCATCTATGCACGCGACCACGCGCATTACTTCAGCTACGGTGTGGCCAGCAAGGCCGACAACGTACCGGTCAGCCGCGATACGCTGTTCGAGATCGGTTCGCTGAGCAAGACCTACACGGCCACCCTGGCCGCGCTTGCCAGCGCCGAGGGCAAGCTTGACCTCGAAGCCCCGGCCAAGCGCTATCACCCGGCATTGGCCGGCGTCCCCATCGGCGACGCGACGGTGCTGGAACTGGGCGCCTATAGCGCCGACTGCCTGCCACTGCAGTTCCCCGACACCGTACAAACACCGCAACAGGTAGTCGATTTCTTCCGCCACTGGCAACCTCGTGCCAAACCTGGCACCCAGCGCTGCTACTCCAACCCCAGCCTGGGTTTGTTCGGTGACCTGGCCGCCCGTGCGCAGCACCAACCGTTTTCCACGCTGATGAGTGAGGGCCTGCTGACGAAGATGGGCCTGAAAAACACCTACCTTCAGGTTCCGGCCAGCGCCCAGGGGCTTTATGCCCAAGGGTATGACGCCGACGACAAGCCGGTGCGTGTAGGGCCCGGCCCTTACGCCGATGAGGCCTACGGCATCAAAACCAGCGCCAGCGACCTGCTGCGCTATGTGCGGTTGCACATGCAGCCGCAGGGCCTGCCACCGGCCCTGGCGAAAGCCACCGCCATTACCCAGCAGGGCTACTTCCAGGTTGGCGCCATGACGCAAGGCCTGGGCTGGGAACGCTACCCCTACCCGGTCACGCTGAGCACACTGATCGATGGCAACAGCCCACAGCTGATCCGCGAACCGCAGGCCACCACTCGCTTGCAACCGGCCCTGCCCGCGCTACCGGCAGCCTGGTACAACAAGACCGGCGCCACCAACGGCTTCGGCGCGTACGCCGCGTTCGTGCCGGCAGAACAGCTGGCAGTCGTGCTGCTGGCCAATCGGAATTACCCCAACCAGGCGCGGGTTCAAGCCGCCTTCGACATCCTTTCCGGCTTATAACGCTCGCGTTGATTGTCGGACAAAACGACAGAATGTAGTGAGCAAAAATATTCACTACAAAATGGTTGACGCCGTTCATCGCGCTTGGGCATGATGAAGCCGTCTCCCCGATCGGGAGCGGTGGCAAGGGTGTTCCAGACGGCCTGCGCGGTAACGCAGGCCGTCCGTGGAGAGGGAAACTGTCCAAAAGGCAGCGTGAGAAAGCCCCTGTTGCGATGCTGCTGTAGCAGCCTTGGTAGTGCGCTACACCGTGATAGCGCCAACTGTGAAAATCACCTATGAATGGGTAATGGGGGCTTTATGATGAACTTGAACAACAATCCGACTATCGACCAATTGGCCCAGCTGTTCGCCGTGCGCAAGGACAGCCTTGACGACCATTTGCTGTGGGTTAGCCAAACCGGTGAAGTGCGCCTCGACCGCCTGCCACCGAACACCGTCGAAGATGAATTTGAAGAGCACCTGCCCAGCATGCGTGCCCGCTTCAAGGTCTACCGCCGTGGCCAAGGCTACGTCGGCAAGAAAGCCGCCGCCGACACTGAATTCGTTGGCCGCGTGCTGCAGACCCTGCAACAAGAATGGCCCGCTGCCCGTGAGCAGCAGGCAGTCAAGGTGATCGAACCGCTGAATTGAGGGTTCGCACCCTTACCAGAGCCCGGCCTGCATAGGCCGGGCTTTTTCATGCCTGGCGCCGCTGCAGACGGGTTTCCGGCAGAGGCAAGGCGCCTGTTGCCATCGCCCGGGCGCGGTCGACACCCCACACCAGCGCACGGGTCATGGTCTCGCCCGGCAGCGCGGGGTAATACTCTTCCAGCAACGCCCGCCCATCCCCGGCGTACAACCCCAGAAACAGCTGCGTCGCCCCCAGGCGCGACAAGCGCACCTGCACGTCCAGTGTGGTGCCGTCGCTGAGTGCTTCGTCGTGGCAGCGGCTGTGCAGCTGTGCGTCGGCCCACTGCCAATAGGTTTCTTCCCTGACTCGCATGAGCATTCAATCCTCCGTTGCTGGAATGCCGCGTCAGAAAACCACAGGCCGGGCCATCCGGCGAGCGCTACCGGGCAATACCATGAGGCGGATCAACGAATGGCAATAAAAACCCCGCCGTTGGGCGGGGTGTGTGCAGACGCGGGATCACTTCTTGAGCGGTACCCGCGGCATGAAGCGGCCTTTTTTGCTGCGCTGCAAATGTGCAGGCTGGAGCTGTTCGGAATCATCCAGCGTCATGTGGGCGAAACCCAGGCGAAATGCCGCCTGGCCGCAACGCACCTGGCTGTTGATCGGGAACGCATCGTTCAGGTCTTCGAAAAAGGATTCGCTCATGCCCAGTCTCCCTCCAGTGGCGGTCGCGTCGGCAACCAGACAAGTTGCCCAGGAAACGCGGCCTGTGAAAGTGAGACTAGCTGGTCATTTGCGGACCGACCGGACAAGAACCTTGTAGCCGACCAATGGCAAAGGGCTTTACTTCAGGCGCACTGCCGTACCGGTGGCAAATACCACGACCATGCCGCCCTGTACCGACGGCATGCTGATCTCAAAATCCACCCCCACTACCGCATCGGCTTGCAACTGTCGTGCCCGGGCCTTGAGTTCTTCAGTGGCCTGCTCCCGGGCCTCGCGCAGCGCGCTTTCCAGGGTTTGCGAACGGCCACCGAAGAAGTCGCGAAACCGTGCAAAGAAATCGCGCACGAAGTTGATGCCCTGCACCGATTCAGAACTGACCACGCCCAGGTATTCGGCAATCGGGCGGCCTTCGAGCTGGCTGGTGGTGGAAATGATCATGGATGCGCTCCGTTGGCCTGGCAGAAAGAGGCCGATTCTAACAGAGCGCAGGTCGGTAGATTTAAGCGCTTTACGCGTTGGCAGCCCGCAAACGCTGACCGATGCGCGCACCGAATACATTCACCAGCAGGCCGGCCATCACCAGCAATGCGCCCCAGCCCTGCGTAGCGGTCAGGCGCTCTCCCAGCAGCAACGCCGACGAACTCAGGCCAATCACCGGTACCAGCAGCGAGAACGGCGCCACTTTGCCTGCCGGGTGACGCGACAGCAACTTGCTCCACAGGCTGTAGCCGAGCATGGTGGCCACAAAGGCCAAATACGCCAGGGCCAGCACCGAACTCCAACTGATATTGGCCAAGGCATGGCCAATGCGCTCGGGGCCTTCCAGCCACCAGGACAGTGCCAGGAATGGAAGTGGCGGTATCAGCCCACCCCAGATCACCAACGCGACCAGGTCGACCGAGCCGAACCGTCGGGTAATGATGTTGCCCAGGCCCCACATCGCACCGCCACACAGGGTCAGCACCAACGCCAGCATGGGCACATGGCCGCCGTCTTCGCTGCCGATCAGTGCCAGGCCGCCGGCCGCCACCAGCAGCCCCAGCACGCTGGCCAGGCGCAGCCGCTCACCGAGAAACAACGCAGCAAAGCCGAGGGTGAAGAAGGCTTGCGACTGCAGGATCAACGAAGCCAACCCTGGCGGCATGCCGCTGTACATGGCCTGAAACAGGAACGCGAACTGGCCCAGTGAAATGGTCGCACCGTAAGCGATCAGCCAGCGCCACGGCAGTTTGGGCCGCCTGACCAGCAAGATCGCCGGGAACGCCACCAGCAAGAAACGCAATGCCCCCAGCAACATCGGTGGCAGCCCGTCGAGGCCAACCTTGATGACCACAAAGTTGACGCCCCAGGCGACAATCACCACCAGGGCGATAAGCAGGTCCTTGAGTGGCATTGCGACTTCCTTCTGCAGGCTTTTTAGACATATTTCGTTACAGCATAACGGTATTCCTTGAGAAGGGACCAGCACAGTTGAAACCAATGGTTGCACTACAGTGACTGTTCCGTCCGCCCGCTGTCGGCTGGACGACTAACTGCCAAATCAGCAAGCACAGGTTCAATCCAGATAACCAGGCGCCACCTTTTCCAACATTCGCAACAACGCCGCCCACGCCAAGTGCAGCGCATCCGGGTCGGTCAGTTCCCCCTGCTTCAACCCTCTCCCCGGCGCGTTGAACTGCCGTTCGGTACGCACGCACACTTCGGTCGACGGCAATATCAGTTGCCCAGCACTTTGCGCCGCCAACTGGATCTCGCAAGCCTTCTCCAGGTAGTACATGCGCAAGAAGGCTTCAGCCACACTGCGCCCCGTGGTCAACAGGCCATGGTTGCGCAGCATCATCACCGGCTTGTTGCCCAGGTCGGCCACCAGCCGTTGCTGTTCATCCATGTCCAGCGCGACGCCCTCGTAGGCGTGGTAAGCCACATTGCCGTAAAACTCCATGGACATCTGGTTGACCGGCAGCAGGCCACATTCCAGTGCGGCCACCGCGCAACCTGCGCGGGTGTGGGTGTGCAGCACGCACCGGGCATCCTCGCGGGCAGCGTGAATGGCACTGTGAATGACGAACCCCGCCGGGTTGACCGGGTGACGGGCAGCCCCCACCGGCCGCCCCTGCAGGTCGATCTTCACCAGGCTGGACGCTGTGATCTCCTCGAAGAGCAGGCCATACGGGTTGATCAGGAAATGGTGCTCCGGCCCAGGCAGGCGCAGGGAGATATGCGTGAAGATGAGATCGCTCATGCGAAAGTGCGCGATCAGCCGGTAGCAGGCAGCCAGCTCCCGACGCAGGCTTAGTTCCGTTGCAGTCATCTTGTTGCCCCTTTACTGAACGCTATTTGCTGGCCCAGGCGTTGAAGCGTTGCTCCAGTTCTTCGCCATGATCGACCCAGAATTCCACGTTCATGGCCAGCGCCCCTTGCAGGTTCTGTGGCGAAGTGGGTACCCAGTTGGCCAGCGCCGGGTCAAGCCTGGCCGCGGCTTGGGTATTGGTTGGCCCATAGGGGATCTGTTGTACATACCGCACCTGGGTATCCGGCTGATTGGCATAGGCAATCAGCCGCTTGGCCTGGTCGACATGCCGCGAGCCTTTGATGATCGCCCAATAGTCCATACCGTACAGGCTGCCAGGCCATACCACGGCCAACGGGCTGCCCTGCTGCGCCGCCACCGCAATTCGTCCGCTGTAGGTGGAGGTCATCACCACGTCACCGGCTGCCAGCCATTGCGCGGGTTGAGCGCCGGCGTCCCACCACTGGATATGGGGTTTGAGTTCACTGAGTTTGGCGAAGGCCCGCTCGACACCTGCCGGCGTGGACAATACCCGGTATACGTCCTCGACCTTGACCCCGTCAGCCAACAGCGCGAATTCCAGGTTGTACACCGCACGTTTGCGCAGGCCGCGCTTGCCAGGGTACTTGTCGACGTCCCAGAAGTCGGCCCACGACGCCGGCGCCTGGGCCAGCTTGCTGCGGTCGTAGGCAATAGCCACGCTCCAGACCAGCGCGGCCGACCCACAATCCTGTGCGGCTGCCGGGATCAGTTCGGCCGCATGGCCCAGGCGCTGCCAGTCCAGGTGCTCGTAGATCCCTTCGTCGCAGCCGCGCATCAAGTCAGGGCCTTCGATCTGTACCACATCCCAATCGACGTTGCCGGTGTCGGCCATGACCTGGATCCGCGCCATTTCGCCGTTGTATTCACTCTGGATCAGCTGGCTGCCGTCCTGGGCAATGAAGGGCTTGAAAATCGCCTCATCCTGGGCCTTCTGGCCCGCGCCGCCATAACCGACCACAACCATCTGCTGCGCAGCTTGCGCAGTGCCCAGGCCAAGGGCCAGCAAGGCTGCACAAAGGCCGGTCACACGTGGATATAGCTGCATCGTAGTTTCCTCCTGGCGGTGCCCGACGGGCCCGTTTTCTTGTTGTTCTGAGGTCACACCCTCGCCATGCGAGTGAGGAAAACCTAGACAGACGCAAGTAAAAAAACAAGTTGATTTTTTACTATCGCTACACTTTTATAAGTAAAAATAACAACACCGCACCGGAGCCGCCTGATGCAGACCGCCTTCCCACACCTGTTCGAGCCCTTGCAGATCCGCGGCAAACGCTTGAAAAACCGCATCATGTCCACCGGTCACG
This sequence comes from Pseudomonas sp. TYF_14, assembly GCF_043105275.1. Classification (NCBI taxonomy): domain Bacteria; kingdom Pseudomonadati; phylum Pseudomonadota; class Gammaproteobacteria; order Pseudomonadales; family Pseudomonadaceae; genus Pseudomonas; species Pseudomonas sp. TYF_14. The sequence continues at coordinate 19,473 of NZ_JBICLK010000087.1, read as the reverse complement.
ACACCTGCCTGCCCACCGACAACCTGGTCAACGACAAGCTGATCGCCTACCAGCGCGACCGCGCTGCCGGCGGCGTCGGCCTGATCGTGCTGCAGGTCGCCGGGGTGCACGACAGTGCCCGCTACACCTCGCATGTGCTAATGGCCACTGACGATGCCTGCATCGACGGCTACCGCCAGCTTGCCGAGGCCTGCCATGCGCACGGCACCGTGGTGCTGTCGCAACTGTTTCACCCTGGGCGGGAGATCATGGAGTCGGCAGACGGCCTGTTGGCGGTAGCCTACTCGGCGTCTGCGGTGCCCAATGAGCGCTTCCGGGTGATGCCACGGGCGCTGGACCAGGCAATGATCGACGAAATCGTCCAGGGCTACGCCAGCGCCGCCCGCCGCCTGCACCAGGCCGGCCTGGATGGCGTCGAGGTGGTGGCCAGCCATGGCTACCTGCCCGCGCAGTTTCTCAACCCGCGGGTGAACGTACGCAGTGATGGCTACAACGGTGACCTGGATCAGCGCCTGAGGTTCTTGCGCGAAGTGCTGGCCGCAGTGCGCGCGGCCACCGATGAGCAATTCATCATTGGCCTGCGCATCAGCGCTGACGAGCGCGACAGCCAGGGCCTGAGTGAGGACGAGTCACTGGCTGCTGCCATGGCCTTGCAGGGCCAGCTCGACTACCTGCATATCGTCGCCGGTACCTCGGCCTCGCTGGGTGGCGCGGTCCATATCGTGCCACCGATGGCCATCGAACCGGCGTACCTGGCCCGCGAGGCTGGCACCTTCAAGCAACAGCTGGCTATCCCCCTGTTCGTCACCGGGCGCATCAACCAGCCCCAGGAAGCCGAGCTGATCCTGGCCCGCGGCCAGGCTGATGTGTGCGGCATGACCCGGGCGCTGATCTGCGATCCGTCGATGCCAGCCAAGACCGAACGCGGCCAGGTCGAAGACGTGCGCGCCTGCATCGCCTGCAACCAGGCATGCATCGGCCATTTCCATCGTGGCTTGCCCATTTCCTGCATCCAGCGCCCGGAAACCGGGCGTGAGTTGCAGTACGGGCACCTCACGCCCACTTCCTCGCCCAAACGCATAATGATCGCCGGCGGCGGGCCGGCCGGCATGAAGGCCGCCGCCGTGGCCGCCGCGCGCGGGCACCAGGTCACGCTGTACGAGGCGGGCCCGCAGCTCGGTGGGCAGGTGCTACTGGCCCAGCTACTGCCACGGCGTAGCGAGTTCGGGGGTGCCAGTACCAACCTGCAACGGGAAATGGCCCTGGCAGGTGTAGAAGTGGTGCGCAACACCCGGGTCGACCGCGCACTGGTCGAACGTGAGCGCCCTGATCTGGTCATTGCTGCTACCGGAGCCACCCCCTACTGGCCGGCGTTCGAGCGTACCGGCGAGCTTCAGGTAGTGGACGCCTGGCAACTGCTGCGCAATGAAGTGAAACCGGGGCGTTCGGTGCTGGTGATCGACTGGCGCTGTGACTGGATCGGCCCCGGTATCGCCGAACGCCTGGTGCGCGAAGGCCATCAGGTCCAGTTGGCGGTCAACGGCACTCATTGCGGCGAGAGCCTGCCGCTTTACGTACGTGACCAACTGGCCGGCGAGCTGCATCGCCTGGGTATCCCTGTCACCCCATACGCACGCCTGTACGGCAGCGACGACAACACGGTGTACCTGCAGCACACCGCCAGCGGCGATCCGATGATCTTCGAAGGCATCGACACCTTGGTGCTGTGCATGGGGCATCAACCGCAAGACCGCCTGGCCACTGAACTGGCAGGTGTGGTGGACGTACGGCGGATTGGCGACTGCCTGGCGCCGCGCACGGCCGAAGAAGCGATTCACGATGGCCTGACGGTTGCCTGGGCGCTCTGAGGCTGTACATACTGCGGCTTTTGCGATGGACCGACGCGCATGAGCCAACCCCCCCAGCCCCCCGCCAGCGAACCCGGGGGCGCCGCGCCGCAGTTCCTCGGCACCCGCATCCGCGGCCTGCGCAAGCGCCGCGGCATGACCCTGGCGGAGCTGGCCGCACACAGTGAACTGACCGCAGGCTACATCAGCCAGCTGGAGCGCAACCTCTCCTACCCGTCGATCCCGGCGCTGTTCAACATCGCCCGCAGCCTGGGCGTGACCATCCAGTGGTTCTTCGCCAGCGAGGCCACCACCGCGCCCGAAGACCAAGGCTATGTGGTGCGGCGCAACAGCCGCCTGAGCGTGCATTACGAAGATGGCATCGTCGATCAACTGCTCACCCCCCAGCCCAACCGCCAGCTGGAGATGCTGCACTCACGTTTCCCGCCAGGTACCTACAGCCAGCAAAGCTACAGCCACGACGGCGAAGAAGCCGGTTACCTGCTCAGCGGCACGTTTGAGCTGTGGGTAGGCGAGCGGCATTTCCAGCTGAGTGAAGGCGACAGCTTCAGCTTCTCGAGCCAGGAACCTCACCGCTACGGCAACCCCGGTGAAGTGGATGCCGTGGTGATCTGGGTGATCACGCCGCCAACATTCTGAAGCACTCCAGCAAGCCCTGGTAACACCGTTGACCGGCAATACGGTCTACCTTGTCCACCGAACTTCAAAGGAGCACAACCATGAAGCAGATCCTGATCATTGGTGCGGGCTTTGCCGGCCTGTGGAGCGCACTCAGCGCCATCCGCCAGCTTGACCTCAACGGCAGCAAGGGCGTCGAGGTCACCTTGCTCGCGCCCCAGGCTGAACTGCATGTGCGTCCGCGCTTCTACGAGCCAGACGTGCATACCATGGCCGCACCACTGCAGGCGCTGTTCGACGCTGTCAATGTCCGTTTCGTGCAGGGCACGGCCTACCACATCGATGAAGCGGCCCGCCGCGTGGGCTATCGCACTCGCAGCGGCACTCGCTGCACCCTGCCCTACGACCGTCTGATCATGGCCTGCGGCAGTGAGCTCGAGCGCCCTGACATGGTCGGCATCGAGCATGCCTTCGACGTCGACAAGCTCGACAGCGCCGCACGCCTGGAAGCCCACCTGAAGTCACTGGCCAGCCTGCCGAACACGCCGGCACGCAATACCGTGGTGGTAGCCGGGGGCGGTTTTACCGGCATCGAGACGGCCACCGAATTGCCGGCCCGCTTGCGCGCGATACTGGGTGAAGACGCCGCGTTGCGCATAGTGGTAATCGACCGCGGCGCCAGGATTGGCGCAGCCCTGGGTGACGGCATTCGCCCAGCCATCGAGCAGGCATGCGAGGCACTGGGCGTGGAGTGGGTTTGCGGTGCCACAGTAGTTTCGGTAGACCCTGCCGGTGTGCAGCTGGACAACGGCCAGCGGATCGACGCCAGCACGGTGGTCTGGACGGTTGGCTTCAAGGCCAACCCGCTCACCGAACAGATCAGCGGCGAGCGCGACAACCGCGGCCGCTTGCATGTCGATGGCAACCTGAAGGTCAAGGGCAATGATGCCGTGTATGCAGCTGGAGACGTGGCCTACGCCACCTGTGACGAGCTTGGCAATCATGCCGTGATGTCGTGCCAACATGCGATTGCGCTGGGGCGCCATGCGGGCAACAATGCCGCTGCCGAGTTGCTTGGCGTAGCACCAACGGCTTACAGCCAGCCCAAGTACGTGACGTGCCTGGACCTGGGGGCCTGGGGCGCGGTGTACACCGAAGGATGGGACCGTGAGGTTTCGCCACCGGAGGACAAGGCCGAAGCCAAGGCGCTGAAGCGCCAGATCAATTCAGTGTGGATTTATCCGCCAGCGGCTGACCGGGCATCGGCCCTGGCGGCAGCTGATCCGCTCATCCCGGTGGCCTGAACGCTTCTACAGGTTGGAGTGGCCTTGTGTTTCGACAGGGCCACGCTTGCAACCAAACGCTCCCTTGATCAGGCAGCCGCAAACAGCTCGCTGGCAATCTGCGCCTGTGCAGCATCGATCGCCTGGCTGCGCTGCTCCGGGCCATAGGCCAGGCCGTGGGCCCGGACGATTTCCAGGTCAGTAATCCCGATGAAGCCCAGGAACACTTTCAGGAAGTCTTCATGCCCGGCGCCAGTCGGCTGGCCAGCGTGCAGGCCACCCGCAGTGGAAACCAGCACCACTTTCTTGTTGCCGCACAGGCCTTGCGGGCCGACTTCGGTGTAGCGGAAGGTCTTGCCGGCGACGGCTACGCGGTCAATCCAGGCTTTGAGCTGGGTCGGCACGGTGAAGTTGTACATGGGCGCACCAATCACCACGGCATCGGCAGCCAGGAACTCTTCGAGCGTCTCGGCGCTCAGCTTGGCTTCGAAAGCCTGGGCCGCGTCGCGTACGTCTTCAGGGGTGCCTGCAGCGACCAGGGTGGCAGCGGAGAAGTGGGCGATGGCATCGGCAGCCAGGTCGCGATAAACCACTTCAACGCTTGGGTCTGCAGCCTTCCAGGCTTCGACCACTTCACGGCTCAGCTGACGCGAGGCGGAATTGTCGCCCAGGATGCTCGAATCGATGTGCAACAGTTTCATGGGACTCTCCTGTGAGTGAAGACCGCAGCTGTGGGCGATCACGATGGGGAGAATCCTACCGAGATGATCAATAGCTGATAAGTAAGCAAAAATGCGTTAGTTTGTCCCACAGATGGAACAGTGAGACTTTCCCATGCAAGACCTTAACGACCTCTTCTACTTCGCGCGCGTCGTCGAAGCCGGCGGATTTGCCGCCGCCGGGCGCCAGCTGGGCATCCCCAAGTCGCGCCTGTCGCGGCGTATCGCTGAGCTTGAAGAGCGCCTGGGCACACGCCTGTTGCAGCGCACCACACGGCAACTCAAGCTCACCGCAGTAGGTGAACGTTACTTGCATCATTGCCAGGCCATGTTGCTGGAGGCCGAAGCCGCCGACGAGACCGTGGCCAGCATGAGCAGTGAGCCGCGCGGGCGTTTACGGGTATCGTGCCCGGTGGCACTGGCACACGCCTTCCTGCCGGATGTGATCAGCCGCTTTCTCGAGCAGTACCCGCTGGTGCAACTGGACATGGTATTGCTCAACCGCCGGGTCGACCTGATTTCCGAAGGCATTGATGTGGCGTTGCGCGTACGCGACCTGGGCGACGAAGACCCGGCCCTGGTCACCCGCCGCCTGCGCCAGGCGCAAATGCAACTGGTGGCCGCACCCGGTTTTGCCGACCACATTCGCGAACCGGGCGAGTTGGCATCATTGCCCGTACTGGGCGCAGCCGAAGCAGACCGGCTGGTACACTTCCGCCTGTTCGGCCCCCATGGCAAACAGCAGGAAATAGCGCTGGAGCCACGCTTGGCGATCGACGATTTCGTAGTACGTAACGCTGCTGTACGTGCCGGCCTGGGGTTCACTGCGCTGCCCAGCATGTTCTGTGAAGAGGAACTGGAACGCGGCGAACTGGTGCGCCTGCTGCCAGACTGGTCGCTGCCGGGTGGCTACCTGCAGGCCGTTTACCCACACAGGCGCGGCCTGCTGCCTGCGGTCCGGGTGTGGATCGACCACCTGGCGGCGTCATTCGAGGCTTGTGGAGAGCGGTATGTCTGAACGGAAGATGAGCGAGGCCCAGGTGGCGGCATTTTGCCTGAGCCTGCCGGGTGCGCGGGAAGACTACAAATGGGGCGGCATCCGAGTGTTTTCGGTGGCAGAAAACAAGATGTTCGCGGTGCTCGACCTGGCGGGTGCCGGGTTGTCGTTCAAGGTAGCCGACGAGCTGTTTCTGGGTTATTGCGATCGACCCGGGATACGGCCGGCGCCGTACCTGGCGCGGGCGCGGTGGGTCAGCATGGCGCCGCCCTACCCCATGGGGCGTGATGAACTGTGTGAGGTGTTGCAGCGGTCGCACCAGCTGGTAGTGCGTCGGTTGCCCAAGCGGTTGCAGGTGGGGTTGGTCATGTGATCGACCTGTTCCGGCCCTTTCGCGGCTTTACCCGCGAAGAGGCCGGTACAACTGCACATCAACCAAGGGGCAGATAACGCCCGTCAAGAAACAGCCAGTCTGCCCAGAACACCTGGTGCAGCAGCACAATCCCCCAGCACACCACCTGGAACGAAACCTTGCGGGTCTTGTGCCGAAACAGCTGCTGCGCCAACAGCGCCCCCGGCCAACCACCGAGCAGCTCACTGGCATGCAGCACTTTCTCGGGTGTACGCCAGGCCTGGTTACGTGCCTGCCGCTTGTCCTGCCAATACAGCAACAGGCTGATCAGGCTCATGGCCGGGTACAACGCCAATGGCCACCAGGCCTGATCGTTCCAGGCCATGCGCGCCGCCCCCAGGCCGGGCAACAGGCAAAGCACGCCCAACAGCAGCAGCTTCAGGCGCACGTTGCGCACGCCTTCAGCCCGTTGCCCACGCAGCGCCTCAGCCATGTGCCGTGGACCAGTCGACCCAACCGAACTGCCAGGTCGCCAGAATGAACAGGCCGAACACAATGCGATACCAGGCAAATGCCGCGTAGCTATGGTTGGCAATGAACTTGAGCAACGCCCGTACGGCAATCATGGCGAAGATGAACGAGGTCACGAAGCCGAGCGCGAACACCGGCAGATCGCCGGGCTGGAACAAGTCGCGGTATTTGTAGCCCGAATACACCGCCGCACCGACCATGGTCGGCATTGCCAGGAAGAACGAGAACTCGGTCGCTGCCTTGCGCGACAGGCCGAACAGCAAGCCACCGATAATGGTCGAACCGGAGCGCGACGTGCCCGGGATCATCGCCAGGCACTGGATGAAGCCTATTTTCAGCGCATGGCTCCAGCGCATGTCGTCCACATGGTCCACCTCCACGCGGTGCTCACGGCGCTCGGCCCAGAGCATGATGACGCCCCCCACCACCAGCGCTGCTGCCACGGTGACGGGGTTGAACAGGTATTCGTGAATAAGGTCGGCAAACAGGACACCCAGTACCACCGCCGGCATGAACGCCAACAGCAGGTTGCCCGTGAAGCGGCGCGCCTTGGGCTGGTTGGTCAGGCCGAAGACCACTTCGAAAATCTTGCTGCGAAACTCCCACACCACCGCCAGGATCGCCGCCAGCTGAATGATGATGTTGAAAGCCATGGCCCGTTCGCCGCCAAAACCGATCAGGTCGGCGACGATAATCTGGTGACCGGTACTGGAGATCGGCAGAAACTCCGTCAGCCCTTCGACCACGCCTAAGATGATTGCCTGGAAGGCAGTCCAAAAATCCATCATTCCCCCGGATGGAGCGCTGCTTGTCGCAGGCCCCTTGTTCTTGATTTGCTTGAAATTGCCTTACACGGCCCGGCTGTTTTACAGCGACTGTTGGGCGCAACGCCAGTAGAAAAGTTCACGCCTGTTAAAGGTTTCATCTTGCGCGGCCGAAATCCTGACAGAGCCCCTTGGCAATCGCTCTACCTGACCCGTTGCAGACTATCACCAACATAGCACTTAGCCATTAGTCGGGTGTGGGCTCACTGCAAAGCATGCTTCGATGCACCTCAATAAAAAGAACAATGCGGGAGCTGATGGATGAACACTCTGAGATCGATGTCAATCAGTCGGCGCCTGTGGCTGATCCTTGTGGTGGCGGTGGCCATGCTGGTGGTACTGGGCCTACTGATGCTGCGGCAGATCCATGGTGACCTGTACCAGGCCAAGGCGGAGAAAACCCGCCACGTGGTGCAGACCGCCGCGGGTGTGTTGGCCTATTACCAAGGCCTGGAAGCTGCCGGCACGCTCAGCCGCGAAGCCGCCCAGCAACAGGCGCTGCAGGTAGTGCGCGCGCTGCGCTACGACCATGACGACTATTTCTGGATCAACGACCTGGGGCCGAAGATGATCATGCATCCGGCCAACCCCAAGCTCGACGGCCAGGACCTTTCCGCCATCCGCGACCCCGATGGTTTCGCCGTGTTCAACGAAATGGTCGCCCTCGCCCGCCAGCAGGACGCCGGCCCGGTCAACTATCGCTGGCCCAAGCCCGGCGCCAGTGAGCCGGTAGCCAAGACCTCGTATATTCAGCTGTTCAAGCCGTGGGGCTGGATCATCGGTTCGGGCGTGTACGTCGATGACGTACAGGCCGAATTCGCTCGCCAGTTGCGCGACGCTTCGCTGGTTGGCGTGGGCATTGCCCTGCTGATGGCGCTGGTGGTCATGCTGATTGCCCGCAGCATCGCCCGCCCGCTGCAGGAAGCAGTGCAGGCGATGGGCAACATCGCCAGCGGCGAAAGCGACCTGACCCGGCGCCTGGACACCCATGGCAGCGACGAGATCACCCACCTTGGCGAGCACTTCAACCGTTTCAACGGCAAACTGCAAGGTGTCGTCGGCCAACTGCAAGGCGCGGCCCACGCATTGGCCCAGTCCGCCGGGCACGTCGGTGACAATGCAGGTGCAGCACAACAGCGCAGTGCCCAGCAATCGTTACAGATGGACCAGGTGGCCACTGCAGTCAATGAGGTGACCTACGCCGTGCAGGACGTGGCCAAGACCGCTGAACAGGCCGCCGGAGAAATGCGTACGGCACAACAACAGGTGACGCACGGCCAGCAGGCTATCCACGGCAGCCTGGCGCAGATCGACCGCCTGTCGCTGACCATCGATGAGGCCGTACAGGTAATCCGCGACCTGGCCGGCCACAGCACGCGCATCGGCGGCGTGCTGGACGTGATTCGTTCCATTGCCGAACAGACCAACCTGCTGGCGCTGAATGCCGCCATCGAGGCGGCACGGGCTGGCGAGCAAGGCCGGGGCTTTGCCGTGGTCGCCGACGAGGTGCGACTGTTGGCTCAGCGTACAGCACAATCGACGGCCGAGATTCATACCATGATCGAGCACCTGCAGAGTCAGTCGGACGCTGCGGTCAAGGCCATAGACACCAGCAGCGAGGCATCGCGCCAGACCGTCGAACAAGCCCGCGAGGCCGGCGCCAGCCTGGACGCCATCAACCAGGTGCTGAACAACCTCACCGCATTGAACGCCTCCATTGCCAGCGCCACCTTGCAGCAGTCGCATGTGGTCGAAGAGATCAACCGCAATGTGCTGGATACTGCCGGGTTGTCGCAGCAGACCGCCGATGCGGCGCGTCAGTCCAGCGATGCCGGGGTGGCATTGGGGCGGTTGAGCGAAGAGCTGGAGCAGTTGTTGCGGCAGTTCCGGGTCTGAGAACAAGCCCTTGGTGGGAGCGGGCAGGCCTGCTCCAGCAGGTATCGAGTGACCTTGAAGCCTGCGCTGCACCTGTGGGAGCGGGCATGCCCGCGAAGGAAACAACGCGGTGGATGGCACCGGCGCTGCCGGTGTTCGCGGGTAAACCCGCTCCTACAACCGGGTATCCCACCGCTGCGCCCTACACCTTCACCGGCCGACCCGCTACAATCTCGCCCCTTCCCCGTAGCCTCCAAGGATCGCCGATGTCCGGCCTTGAACTCATTGCCGCCCTCCTCGGCGTTACCGCTGTCTGGCTCACGGTCAAGCAGAACGCCTGGTGCTGGCCGATCGGCCTGGTCATGGTGCTGATCTATGGCTGGCTGTTCTACGAAGTAAAGCTCTACTCGGGCATGTTGCTGCAAGTGGCCTACGCCATCCTGCAACTGTACGGCTGGTGGCAATGGAAGCGCCCCGACCACGCTGAAGACGCCCGCCAGGTCTCCCGTCTGCCACGCCCGGCACTGCTCACAGGCCTGGCCGCCGGGGTGCTGCTGAGCGCCGCCCTGGGCGCGGCCATGGCCAACTGGACCGATGCCGCCCTGCCCTGGCTGGATGCCACCCTGACCGGATTCAGCCTGGTCGCGCAACTGTGGATGGCGCAGAAACGCCTGCAGTGCTGGCCACTGTGGATCGTGGTCGACATCGTCTATGTGGGCCAACACCTGCATCAGCAGCTGTATTTCACCGCAGGCTTCTTCGCCGTGCTCACCCTGATTGCCGTACGCGGCTGGCTGGAATGGCGGCGCGACCCGGCGGTGGTACAGCCATGAGTGCGCCGCAAGCAATGAAAGTGCTGGTACTGTGCGGCCCAGAATCCAGTGGCAAAAGCTGGCTTAGCGGGGTGATCCAGGCACATTTTGGTGGCCTGGTGGTGGGCGAATACGTGCGTCATTTCATCGACCAGCAATGCCGCGACACCTGCTACGCCGATATTCCCGCCATCGCCCGCGGACAACTGGCATGGGAGGACCGTGCGCGTGAGCAGGCGCCCCCGCTGCTAATCCTGGACACCCACCTGCTAAGCAACATGCTCTGGAGCCACGCACTGTTCGGCGACTGCCCAACCTGGCTGGAAGAGGCACTGCTGGCACGGCGTTACGACCTCCACCTGTTGCTCAGCCCGCAAGGGGTGGACTGGATTGCCGATGGGCAGCGTTGCCAACCCGACCTCAGTGATCGTCAGCGCTTTTTCGACGACAGCCAGGCGTGGCTGAGGCGGCACAATCAACCGCACCAAATACTTGATGGCAATTGGCCGCAACGCCAATTGCTGGCCCTGCAATCGGTTGCTAAGCTGCTTAATAGCGATGCGCCATCATGCCCGACAGAGTGTTAAACCACTGACACACCCCGGTGGGGCAAAGCCCCCGAAATTGCGGGGCTTCCCCCCGTCCTGGGGGCAGTGTCAAGCCCGTGAAACACACTTGCAAAAACCCTTCCCATCAAGGCCACAGCTGACTTTGCCGGCAACGCGCAGGGCAAGCTGTTTCAAGCCTGAGACAGCATGCGCCGCATTTTATCAACCTCTTTTCCTAACTATCTGATCTGAAACGTATTCTAAAAAGCGGCACACCTTCTGCTCTATCGTTCGCATCGCTGAACAGGGCCAGCGCTCAAAGAAGGAGTTGCCGTCGTGAGGAAACGTGACAAACGCCTCTATCACCTATTACTGGTGGGTTGTGTACTGGGGTCACTCAGCCTGACGGCTCAGGCGGACAAGGGGATCATCATCATCAAGCGCGATGTGCAGGTGCGCAACGCGACCATCCCGCCGCTGATTCCAGACCCGAGCCCTACCACCGTCAATGCCAACCCTTCTGCCCACGTGCTCAAGCAAACCAACGAGCTGAGCGATGGCGATTTCGCCAGCATCAGCAGTGGTGCAGGCATCAGCAACCTGGTCACCCAGCAGACCAACAACCTGGGTGGCAACCTCGGCAACCAGAACCAGCTTCCCAACTTGGCGGGCGGACGCGGCACGGGGTCGGGTAACGGTATCTCGAACATGGTCAACTCAAGCGTGCAGCGTGGCCTCGCGCCGCTGCAGATTCTGACCGGCGGGGGCAAGTGAGATGAAGCGCACACTGCTGATGCTGGCCGCCCTTTGCACTGCACCGGCCTTTGCGCAATCCCTGGTTCCGGTCATCAACAACGCCGATATCGACAGCTCCGGCAGCCGCTATCAGGGCAACCTCTCTGTCAACCAGGCCGCAGGTGACAAACAGCAGCAGGTCAATGCGCGCGCCATCGCCGTCGGCCCCGAAGCCAATGCAAGCACCCAGATCCGACAACGGCTCGACACGCCCGCCGACCCCGCGATGGACGCCCGCTCAACCATCCAGGGCAACGCTTTCAGCAACGGCAGCGGCGCCCTGGGCGTCAACCAGAGCGCAGGTGCCAACACCCAGCAAGCCAACGCACTGAGCATCAGCATTGGTGCACAACCGCAAAGCATCGACGACAGCGTCCTCATGCAACAGAACGTGGCGCTGATCAACAACTCAGGAGCAACTGACATTCCAGCAGGCTATCGCCAGGTCACTACCAGTGACCAGGCCTTCACCGGTAGCCGAGGGGTGATCCAGTTGAACCAGAGTGCCGGGGTGGGAAACCGAATGGCCAACACCTTGAGCATCCGGGTCGCGGATTGACCCTGCAGTTAAGAACGACACTTAACCTAATAGCGTACGGAGAATCACCATGAAACCCTCGATGGCAATCAAGCCTCTGGTTTTCGCAATTGCTGCGGTCATGGCTGTTGCTGTACAAGCTGGGCAAAATGATCGGCGTAATGACCACCATAACAATGGTCATCACAATCCTCCACCCACCAAGATCCCTGTGTATGCAACGGCCAATGCCTGGGATACCCAAACCAGTACCCGCAACCGCATCTCCAATCAAGGCACCATCAACGAAGCCGAGATGAGTGACTCTGGCACCGGCTCCAGCGGCAACGTTGGCATAAACGTGGCGGCCGGTAACGGCAACCAGCAAGACAACGCCGCTGCCATTGCCAACGCAGGCTCCGACTCGAGCCTGGACAACAGCTTCGTGTTCGGCATGGCCAGTGCCACAGCTGACGTTGTGCAAACCAGCAGAAACAACCGGGTCGACAACTATTCGACCCAGTCTTCGGCGGTGATGAGCGGCTCAGCCAGCGGGGCTGAGGGCAACATCGGCATCAACGTTGCCGGTGGCGACCTCAACCAGCAGAAAAACACCATGGCCATCGCCAACACCGGTGCTCCGCTGGGTAACGCCACTGCCACGGCTTCGGCCAATCAGGACGGCCCAGGCCTGATTGTAAACAACAGTGCCGACCGCACCTATCGGGTGGATACGATTACCATCACCAAGTCGGCCAGCGGTTCAAGCTCGAAGGAAGGCAGCTTCAACTCGACCGACGACCGCAGCTCGTCTTCGAGCTTCAGCGTCGCCGGTGCGCAAAGCGCCAGTTCCAGCGGCTCCAGTGGCTGGAACGCCAGCGGCTCGCAATCCAGCAATGCCAGCGGCTCCCACAACTCGAGCGCAAGTGGCTCGTTCGGCTGGGGTGCCAGTGGCTCTGCCAGCGGCAGCCACAGCGCGTCGAGCAGCGCCAGCCTGGCAGCTTCGCTGGACGCTGACGTTAGCGCCTCGCGTACCCGTACCACCGACTTTGGTCGTTTCGAGCGTACCGATTCCAGCTCCTTCGATGGCTCGCTGAATGCGTCGCTGGATGTGTCGGTCGACAAGTCGCACGAAAGTGCATACGACTCGTCGTTCGAGAAAGCATTCGACTCCAACTACGACAAGGCGCATCAGTCGTCGTACGACAAGTCCAAAGAGTCTTCGTACACCAAGTCTCACGACTCTTCGTACGAGAATGCTTCGGCGTCCGAGTTCTCGAAGTCTGGCGAGCAATCAAAACAATCCTCGAACGACGTTTCGAAGAGCTACAGCGAAAGCAGCGCCTACGACTTGAGCAATACTGTGTCCTTCCAAGTGCTGACCCCGACCGGCTGGGCCAACCCAGTTACCAACACTGCAACCCTTAGCGGTTCGGTGAACGGTGGCAGCGGTAACCTGGGCGTGAACGTAGCAGCCGGTGTGGGCAACCAGCAAAGCAACTCGCTGGCCATCTCCAACACTTCGTTCTGACCGCTGTGCTTGAGGCCCCCTTCGGGGGGCCTTTCTTCAACACACCGTAAGGCATCCGATCATGCGTATTTTCGCCTTGGCGTTTTTGCTGTGCCTGGCCAGCGTGAGCGAAGCTGCACAAATGCCGCTGTCCGTCCTGCCGGGCGGGGCCGTGGTGTTCAAACCGATCCAGAGCTTGCGCGAACGCAAGTTCGCCGACCTGGTGCAACAAAAGACCGACTTCAGCTGCGGCGCGGCCGCGCTGGCGACCATCCTGCGCCAGGCCTACTGGCTGGATGTGGACGAACATCAGATCATCGAAGGCATGCTGGCCCACGCCGACCAGGACCTTGTGCGCACGCAAGGCTTCTCGATGCTCGACATGAAGCGCTACGTCGAAAGCCTCGGGATGCGTGCCCGCGGTTACCGGGTGGCGCCCGAAACCCTGCACAGTGTGCGCATTCCCGTCGTAGTGCTGATGGATGTGCGCGGCTACAAGCACTTCGTGGTCATGCAGAAAGTCGACAAAGGTTGGGTGTACATCGGTGATCCGGTGCTGGGCCACAAACGATACAAGGTCGACGATTTCCTCAAGGGCTGGAACGGCATCATCTTCGCGGTGATCGGCCAGGGTTACGACAAGAACAACATCCTGCTCGACCCGCCCCTGCCACTGACCGCCAAGGGCCGGGTGAACAACTTCACCCCCGTGCAGGACTCAGAGCTGCTGGACTTCGGCTTCATCAGAAGCGACTTCTTCTAACGACTGTTCTAATGACAAGGAGCATGAGGCTCCAGGGAGCATTTCATGAAGACTTCATTGTGGTTGGCCATCGCCTGCCTGGCAGCCAGCTTGCCCAGTCACGCAGAGGCGTTGAAACCCATTGAACTGAAGGACCAGGAGCTGGCGAACCTGCGAGGCCGCTATGTGATGCCCGGACGAATCGTGAGCTTCGGCATCGTCATGTCCAGTACTTGGCAAAATACAAAAGGGGATGTGATCGGGGCAACGTCCACGCTGCAGGTTCAGCAATCGACCATCAAACCCCAGTTCTATGTCTCGATGATTGACAAAAAAGGCGCAGGTCCGGCGCCGAGCAACGCTTCTGCTGCCGGGACTGGCGTGGTAACGGGCGGCAACGGCCTGACCACCACCGAAGGTGTAACCCAGGTGGTCCGTGCAGCCGGTGACAACAACGCCGCTTACAACAACGTCGATATCAACGTGACCAAAGCCAACCAGGCACCCGCCGTACAACAGCAAGGCCAGGTACTGGCCGCCGGCCAGACCCTGGTCGGGGAAAATGGCGCCGGCGCGCTCAGTGTGTCTTCCAGCGGTGTGGGTGTGCAGCTCAACATCAATGCCAGCAACAACCAGGGCAGCAGCGTGCAACGCCTGGCCCAAGGTGGCCTGCTGCAGAACTCGACGCTGCTTGGCAACGGCAACCTGGTCAACAACGTCACCACCCTGAACGTTGTCATGCGCGAGAGCGTGCCGACAGCGGCTTCCCTCAACGGTAGCCTCGACCAGCTCAAAGGTCTTCGCACCTTCGGATACTGATCTACGCTCAGTCTCATCAAAAGTAGTTGGAAGGGACGGCAACTCCATGTACCGATCTTTTACGCTCAGAGCTTTTGTGTGCTTGACGACCTTGGCCCCCGCCACCGCACTTTACGCAGCCGCCGACCCACAAGTCGAAGCGCTGAAACAGGAACTGATTGAACTCAAACGCCGCTATGAGGCACAGCAACAGGCACTGATGGTGCTGGAGCAACGTGTGCGCCAGGTCGAGGAGGCCCCTGCTGCCGCGCAACCCAAACGCTTGGTCAAGTCTCCGGCCGAGGGGGTGAAAGGTGCGCAGACCGTCGCTTCTGGCGCACCGGGCACTACAGGGAGCTCCTACGGCCAGGCGCTGACAGCCGATTCCGAGCCGGCGCAAAGCGTTTCCAACCTGTATGACGAAGCCAGCGGATTCTTTGGCGGGGGCAAGTTCAGCTTCGAAACCGGCGTCACCTATACCCATTACGATACCCGTGCGCTAACCCTCAATGGCTTTCTGGCACTGGACTCGATCTTCCTCGGCAGCATCAACCTCGACCGGATCAAGGCTGACAACTGGACCTTGGACATGACTGCCCGCTATAACCTGGCGCAGCGCTGGCAGTTCGACATCAACGTCCCCGTGGTTTACCGCGAGTCCACCTACTCGTCCGGTGGTGCGGGGGGGGCCGGGGCAACCACTTCCGATGCCAGCGTGACCCGCGACCCGGAAATCGGCGATATCAACGTCGGGGTGGCCTACAAATTCCTCGACGAGGACGAAACCTGGCCTGACGCAGTGGCCACCCTGCGCATCAAGGCACCGACCGGCAAAGACCCCTACGGCATCAAACTGCGCGAGGTGGACGGCAACAACAACCTCGCGGTACCGGAAAGCCTACCGACCGGCAACGGTGTATGGTCGATCACACCGGGCATCTCGCTGGTCAAGACCTTCGACCCGGCCGTGCTGTTCGGCAGCCTGTCCTACACCTACAACATGCAAGACTCGTTCAGCGACATCAGTCCGCAGGTGAACAGCAAGGTACCGGGTGACGTCAAGCTTGGCGACTCGTGGCAGATCGGCGGGGGCATCGCCTTTGCCCTTAACGAAAAGATGAGCATGTCGTTCTCGGTATCCGACCAGTTCGCCCGCAAGAGCAAGATCAAACCTGATGGCGGCGACTGGCAATCGATCTCCAACAGTGACTACAACGCCGCCAACTTCAATATTGGCCTGACCTTCGCCGCCACCGACAACCTGACCATCGTGCCCAACCTGTCCATTGGTCTGACCGATGACGCACCTGACTTTTCTTTCAGCCTGAAATTCCCTTATTACTTCTGATAGTTGCCATCGGCCGGGCCTGTGCGAACGGGCCCGGCTTTGGTTACAAGCCTTGTAACCGGCCGCCTTCCCTGCCCTGGCCTGATATCATCAAGCACAGATGCATGACGATTTAATGGCAAAAGGGAAGTTTTTGTGAAGAACCTGTCCGACCACCCAAGCACCCGGCTTGCCACTTTGGCGGCTCTGGTGCTGGTGATCCCACTGGGTACGCGCGCCATGCTGGGTTGGTCCAACCCGTTCGGTTACCTGTCCGATCTCGCCCTCGGCAGCCTGTTGATAGTGCTGCTACACCGCAGGCCGTGGTGGCTGGCGCTGCCGGTGCTACTGGCCTGGGCGGCGCTGTGGGTGGCCTCGGCCGAACTGGTGAGCGCAGTGGGCCGACTGCCCACCAGCGCCGACCTGAACTACCTGACCGACCCGCAATTCATGGAGAATTCGACCGGTGGCGGCCTGGCCCATGCCTGGCTCCCCTGGGCCCTGGGTGGCGGCCTGCTGGCCTGGCTGGCCTTTGCGTGGCGCAGCCGTGCTCGGCGTAGCCAGCCACTGCCGCGCAAAGCCTGGGCCATACCCGTACTGCTGTTCGGCGCGCATTGGGGCAGCCAGCAGTTGCTACCTTCCGATGCCGACCAGTGGCGGCAATACAACCTCCCCCACCAGTTGATGTCTGCCGGGGTCGGTAACCTGCAACGCCAGGTCGAAGGCTGGATGGGCCACACGCAAACCTTCACCCCGCTGGCCAGCAGCGGCCTGACTCAATCCGACCTGCATGGGCAAAGGCTGCTTGCCGGCCCGGGAAGCGCCCGCAACTTGCTGGTGATTACCCTGGAAGGCATCCCGGGCGCCTACCTGCGGCCTAACCGCCAGGCGCTGAACAGCCGTTTCAACGAAGACTTGATGCCCAAGCTCAGCAAATGGGCCGAGCGCGGCATGAACACCCCAGACTACGTGCTGCACACCCACCAGACCATCCGTGGCCTGTATGCGATGCTGTGCGGCGATTACGACAAGCTGGCCAACGGCACGCCCAAGGGCGTGGAACTGCTGACCCAGAACCAACGCAACCAGGCCTGTCTGCCGGCACAATTACGCCAGGCCGGTTTCACCACCCACTACCTGCAAGGCGCAGGCCTGCGCTTCATGGCCAAGGACCGCATCATGCCGCACATCGGTTTCGATGCGGTGCATGGCCAGGAGTGGTTCAGCAACAAGAACTACCTGCACTTCCCATGGGGCAAGGATGACCGCGCTTTCTTCGAAGGCGCCCTGGGCTATGTGGGCCAGTTGCAGAAGCAGGACAAGCCATGGATGCTGACGCTGCTCACCGTGGGCACCCACCAGCCCTATTCGGCGCCGGCCGAGTACCTCGAGCGCTTCGACACACCGAAACAGGCAGCCGTCGCCTACCTGGATGACGCAGTCGGGGCATTTCTTGACAATCTCGAGCGCCAGGGCGTCCTCAAGGACACACTGGTGGTGGTGACTTCCGACGAGTCTCACGGCATCGATGGCGTGCGCCTGGCCTCGTCCTGGGGCTTCAACCTTACATTGGCGCCGGAGCAGGCCCAACTGCCAACCATCAAGCGCGGCACTTACGGCCATATCGACCTGGCCACCTCGCTGCTCGACTACTTCGCACTGCCCATTCCCGTCGCGCTTGGCGGTCGCTCGCTGTACCGCGACTACGACAGCGGCCGCGAGATGATCTCCTACACCAACGGCATGCTGCGCTACCACAACGGCCAGGGCCTGTTCACCGAATGTGACTTCCAACAGCGCTGCCGGCGTTATGCCAGTGAGGGCTTCATCGCCGACCAGGCCCGCTACCTTGGGCCGGCCGACAGCCTGCTGGGCCAACAGATCGGTGCCTTGGCCGTGGTACTCGACCAATCCTTGCTGCAAACCCCGCTCAACCTGCGCTACCAGTTCGGCGGCCCTTCGCCGATCAAGTTGCGCAAGCGCATTGACGATGACTGGGCCGACAACCTCATTGGCGCCCAGTATCTGGAAATGCCCGGAGGCTCGCACACCCGCGTGCGGGTCAAGGTCCGCTCGCTGGACCCCAAACGTGCGGCCTACATCCGGCTCAAGGCCAAGCAGTTGGAACAGGACGTGCCGCTGGGCCTGCCAGAAGAGGTAAAGGTCACCACCGACGCGCCACTGGAGATGGAGTTCAGCTTCGACAACCCGACCGAGCGCAAGGCGTTTTCCTTCCACTTGCTGGGCTATGGCGGCGGCAAGGTAGAAGTCAGCGACTTTAGCGTGATCACCGCCCTGCCTGGTGAGGATGACGGCGCCGATGAACGGGCCGAGGGGCATATCGCCCAATCGGGCTGAGCAGATACCGCTCATCGCCCGGCCACCGGTGCTTGTCGAATCGACCTGGTCGTACTCGACCAAGGTGTGAATCCCCCAGCGAGGAGACAGCACCATGAGCACACGCGAAAGCAGGCACCCGGTGGTTTCCCGCAGCCAGTGGCTGGCGGCTCGCCAGCAACTGTGGCTGCACGAAAAAGCGTTTACCCACCACCGCGACGCGCTAACTGCAGCCCGTCGCGCCCTGCCTTGGGTAAAGGTCGAGCAGGATTACCGCTTCTTCGGGCCAAATGGCGCGTTGAGTCTGGCCGACCTGTTCGCAGGCCGCAGCCAGTTGCTGCTTTACCACTTCATGTTCGCCGAAGGCTGGAGCGAGGGCTGCCCCGGCTGCTCTTTTCTGGCCGACCACTTTGACGGCGCCAATCTGCACCTGGCCCACCACGATGTGTCGCTGGTGGCGGTGTCACGGGCGCCGTATGCCGAATTCCAGGCATTTCGCCAGCGCATGGGCTGGCAGTTCCCGTGGTATTCGTCGCATGGCAGCGACTTCAACGAGGACTTTGGCGTCAGTGTCGGCAGCGAAGGCCAGCGGCAGTACAACTATGAGCCGTATGAGGGCAATGAAAGCGAGCTGCCCGGCTTGAGTGCGTTTTTCCGCGAAGGCGACGGCAGCGTGTACCACACCTACTCAACCTACGCCCGCGGGCTGGACATTCTGGTCAACACCTACAACTTCCTCGACATTGCGCCACTGGGGCGCAACGAAGGTGGGACCATGGACTGGGTGCGGCACCATGACCGCTATGAAGGGCAACCGGAAAAGCCTCACTGCTGTCACAGATGATGCTGGCAACACGCACACCTGTGGGGGGCAACTGTCCTGCTCAACATTCGACGGCCTGCGCGGTCGCCCCGTAGGAAGCAGGCTTATGTTGAACAAGGTCTTGAGGAGTTCGAAGCCAGAAGCCAAGACCGGCAGGTCCGGGCTTTGCTTCGCAAAGCCCGGAAACTGGGGTATCA